>JAGNHB010000040.1 GCA_018001935.1 Acidobacteriota bacterium | reverse complement strand
TAACGTTTTCGCCGAACAATATCCGAAGTTATTTCGCAAAACCGGTGAAAAAAATGGGGGGAGGCTCCGCGCTGACCCGGGAGAGGGGACCAGGCCGCGGGGCGGGAGACGGATGGGAAGCGCCGCGCGCAGGCCCGGTGGGCGGGTCGGGAAAGGGGACACTCACTCATCCGCCTTGGTTGAGTGTCCTGTTTTTTTCGCTCGTTGTCTCCCTGGCTGCGCTGCGGTCGTTGGCTTCCCTTTGTGGATCCCCCGTTTTCTTTGGAACAAAATACTGGGCGAGATCGTATAGCTTGCATAACATGGTACTGGGCGAGGAAAGGATGGAAAACAAGATCACCCAACTGCGGAAAGGCATCCTGGAATTGGCCATTCTCGGTGTCCTGAGCCGTGGAGCGCACTACGGGTACTCCTTGGGGCGGTTGCTGGCTGGAGACGACACCATCGATCTGAAGGAGGGCACCATTTACCCGCTCCTCTCCCGCCTGGCGAAGGAGGGTTTGGTGCGAACGCGCTGGGTGGAGTCCCGGGAAGGTCCGCCCCGGAAATACTACGAACTCACGGTTGAAGGCGAGCGTGTCTTCAAGGCCTTGATCGATGAGTTTCGCCGCCTGGAAAGCCTTGTGGACCGTTCGCTTCACCCGGCATGCGACGCTACTCCGTCACCCTGCAGCAGCAACTTGAGCCTGGCGGTGGAGACCGAATCGGAACAACGTTCCATTTTCTCAATACCTACCCCGGGGAATACTCGTTCGGTGACGTCGGCCGAGACGACGGACACACCGGCGCGAAACCAGGCACCTCCTTTCAAATCAGGAGAGAACGGTGACAGTGATGAAATGAGTGTCCCATGCCTGCCATGCCTGGGTGAAGTGAGTGTCCCACAACCTGGTGAAGTGAGTGTCTTGCAGGTCAGTGTCCCGCAGGTCGTCCCTCGTGTTGCCCCGCGCCATCACCCGGGTACGTTGCCCGACACCCCGGAAGAACACACAGAAATCCCGAAGGAGGACAGACATGAGTCCTGATTACCCCAAGGCTGTCGAGTCGATCGTCTCGGATTACATGGATAAACTCCGGGCCCACGTCAACCAGCTTGCACCGGGAGACCGGGAAGAATTGCTCCGCGAGATCGAGTCCCACATTTTCGAGTCCTACCGGAACGAGCCGGGTGACGACGCGGTGGAGCGGATCCTGCGCGTTCTGCGAAAGCTGGGCGAACCGGCGGATGTGATGGCGGCCCGGGTCCCCGACACCATGGTGGCGCTGGGAAAGCGTAAAAACGCTCCTTACTACGTCCTTCTCGGGGTGGTGATCGCCCTCTTCGGGCTTCCCCTGGGCCTCGGGGGACTCTCCGTGGTCCTGGGGCTCGTGGTGACGCTTCTCGCCCTCGTGCTGGCCTACTTCGTTACGGCGGGGTCCTTCGTCCTGGCAGGCCTGGGGGGCACCATCGCCAGCATTATCCACCTCCTGGACCCCACCTTTTTCGACCGGGCCTTCCGGGCCATGGGCGCGCCGGGGGCACGGTTCTTCGACGTTCCCGGCGTTTCGCTGCACCCACAACTGGAAGGCACCGTGGTCCTGTTCATTTCGCTCCTGATGATGGGGCTCGGCATCCTGATGATCTGGGCGGGACGGAAGATCCCCCGGGGCCTTCTGCTTCTGGCCAACCGGGCATGGGAAGCGGTGAAGAAGTGGGCGCGGACGTCACGGAGGGAAAGCCCGTCAATCCGTCGCGAGAAGGCAAGCCTCCGCGAATGAACACCACTATTCGGGGAAAACGCCCGCGGCGGAGATCGACGCCACCCACTCCTGGCCGAGATAGCCGGGGTGCGTGATCACGTCAAGGGGGTCCCCCGCCTTGACACTGTCATGGAAATACTTGGACACGGAAAAGGTCAGTTCGGACCGGCCGGGCCTCCAGTCTGAAAAAGTCACGTAATAGGTGCGGGAACTCTTGTTTGTCCGGATGGACTTGTTCAGCACCGTGGCGTGTCGTTTCACGGGGGGACTCGGATCCAGGTAGCCGTTCAGGAAAACCGAACCGCCCATGCCGGCCAGGGGGAAGGCCAGAAGGGACACCAGCGCCATGGGGAGAAAGGCAAGATGAGACCAGGCATGGCCCCGGAGACCCTTGAAGAGCAGCATCCAGAAGACGCAGAGCGCGAGGAGGGAATAGAGAACGAATTCCGAGAGAAAGTCGAAGTCCAGCAGGCGGTACATGACGGACCCCGCAGCAAGCATGATCACACCGAGGACGAGGACCAGACCGGTCAGAGCCGCCAGGGCCGCCACCCGGGGAAGCATCCCGGCGAGAGGCCGGTTCCCGGCATGCAGGGGCTCAACGTGGGAGGATTGCCACCCAGGGCCCGCATCGAGGTCCGAGACGAGCTTCGTCATCGCCTCGGGGCTCAGCGTGGGGAGGACCACCCCGGAAGGCGTCGTCCGGGCATGACTGATCACCGACAACCCCGCCGAGGTGGCCTGGATCTTGACCACCCCGGGGTCTGCGGTGAAGATGGCCCGGACGGTTTCCCGCCTGCGGGTGTCTGAAAAATAGTCCCGGTAGTACACCGTCTCGTCGGTGAGCAGGAAAAAGAGGTCGTCGAACCGGGGGTCCCCCGTGGCGAGTTCGGCGGTGAGGCCGATCTTCTTGAAGAATTTCTGGACCGACTGCTCCCGGATTACGGTCAATCGGGGAAGCAGGATGTCCGGGAAGGTGAAGGAAACCCCGGACGGGTGGTTCTTGTTTCCCTGGATGTGCCGGAGGACACACTGGCGGTCGCCGATGGTCCGGATCGCCGGCCGGCCGGCGTTGAATCCTTCGGGGTCGTCGACGTTCAACTGGGCCGCCAGGCCGGCGTCCACCGGGACCTCCTTCTTCACGGCGTCCCGCAGAAGCCAGGCGAGCAGGACGACGACGATCCCGATGATCACCACGAACAGGATCATGAGCGTCAGGGCAAGTCCGCTCATCTCACACCTCCGTCTCGATCGGGTTGAACCAATACCAGCGACGATGCCCGGGGTCCAGGGCCTGCACGGCCTCGGCCAGGGTTTCCGGGCTGACAGCGGGGAGGACCACCCTCCAGGCCTTCCGGATCCGGCAGATGACCGAGAGCCCGAAATCGGTGGCCTGGATTCTGGCCACCCCGGGGTCCGCGGTGAAGATGGCGTGAATGGATTCCCGCCGATGGGTGTCCCAAGGTGAACCCCTCGACGTCATCCATCTTCAGCCGCCTGGCGAGGACGGCGGCGGGCAGGGAACCCTTCCGCAGGGAGTTCCGGATGTATCGGATGAACATGGTGAGGACAAACACGCTCAGCACGCTCACGACCAGGCGAGTTACACAGGGGTCGGCCATCTCACTCCCTCCGTCGGCTCCACCGTGCGCGGGGCTCACTCGGGCTCGCTCTCACCGGTCCGGATGGACTCCACCCACTCGTGGCCGAGATAGCCCGCGTGGGTGACCACCTCGAGGGCGTCGTCCTTGTCGATGCCGTCGTAGAAGTGCCTCGACACCGAGTAGGTGAGGCTGGGCTGGTCGGGTTTCCAGCCGGAAAAGGTTACATGGTAGGAGCGGGAGTTCTTGTTCTTCCGGCTGTACTTGTCCAGGACCGTCACCTGCCGGATCACGGCGGGGCTCTCGTCCAGGTAGCCGTTCAGGAACACCGCGGAACCCATGCAGGCCAGAGGGAAGGCCGCGATCGACACCAGGGCCATGGGCACGAAGGCCAGGTGCGACCAGGAATACCCCCGGAGCCCCTTGAACAGCACCAACCAGAACGCGGCGAGCGGGACCAGGGAGTAGAGGAAGAAATCCCGAATCAGACCGTACTCCGTCAACCGAAAGGAGACGGACCCGGTGATCAGGGCGATCAACCCGGCGACGAGCAACAGGCCGATGAGCGCTGCAAGGGCGACCACGCGGGGAAGCATCCCGGAAAGCGGGCGGATGTCGGCGTGCAACGGGGTGAAGTGCGCCGAACGCCACTCCGGACCGGCGTCGAGGGCCCGGGCGGCGTTCGCCGCGTCCCGGGTGCCCAGGAGAGGGGAAACGACCCCCTTGAGCGTGGCCCGAACCTGGCAGACCACCGACAGGCCGGCGGAGGTGGTCTGGACCCTCGCCACGGCCGGATCCGCGGCGAAGAGGGCCCGGATGGCCTCCCGTCGTCCTGCATCCGAAAAATAATTCCGATAGTACTCCGTTTCGTCGGTGAGCAGGTAGAAGTCGTCGTCGAAGCGAGGGTCCCCGGTGGCCAGTTCCGTTGTCAGCCCGATCTTCTTGAAGAATTTCTGCCAGACCCCCTCCCGGGTCACGGTCAGTTTGGGAAGAAGAACGTCCGGGAAGGTGAACGAAACCCCCGAGGGCTGGTTCTTTCCCCCGCGAATGTACCTCAGGACGCACTGGACCCCGTCGACGGTATGGACGACCGGCCGCCCCGCGGTGAAATCCCTGGCGTTTTCCACCCCCAGGCGCTCCGCGAGACCGGCGGCGCCCCGGGGTTTGGCCTTGAAGGAGCGCCGCGCGAACAGGAAGAGCAAGAAGACGATCAGTGCGTTGAGCACGACGAAGAGGATCACGATGGTGAGGAAAATACTGTTCATGGTTCAACCCCTTTCCGGTTTCTCGCGGAGAGTGCACGTCCGCCGGCGCTCCGCCGGCAACGGCCTCAATGCCTGATTTCGCTCGCCTGGGCGAGCACCGTTTCCGGGATCGCCAGGCCCGTCTTCCGGGCGTTCTGCAGATCGACGATGATCACTTTGGCCTCCGCCGGCCGGAAGGGGATCCGGGACGGGAGGTCCCCCCGCATAATGCGCGCGGCCGTGAGGGCCGCCTCGCGCCCGGCTGTGCTGTAATCACGGCAGATCCCCAGGGCGGCCCCTTTTCTTACACCGTCCGAGGTGTGGCTGAAGAGCGGGATGCGGGCGCGGCGGGCCGCTGCAGCCAGGCCGTCGAACCCAGCGGCGGTGAGGTTGTCGATGACCTGCACCACCGCGTCGGGGCGCCGCGAGCACAAGGCTTCCGCGGCGTAGGAAAGCTCCTCCGGCGTGTTGGCGGGAACGGCGATCACCTCGATCCCCCGCGCCCGGCACTCCCGGGAGAAGATCTCCTTGTTCAACACCGAGTTCACCTCGACCGGGCAGAAAAGGGTCCCCACGCGCCGGAAAGCGGGGAAACAGGAGTGAAGGAGCTGGGCCATCTCCGGGTAAGGCCCCAGGGTGGAAATGCCGGTGATGTTGGGGAGATGGTCGGCGGCACTCCTCCCGGCCCCGGCTTTCACCGGGTCCGCGACGGTGCAGAAGACCACGGGCGTGTCCATGACTTTTTGCACCGCAGCCTGCAGCGTCGGGGTCGACACCACGAGGTAGAGGTCGACCCCCTTCACCCGGGCGGCGTCGAAAAGGGAGGGCAGGGTGGCCATGTCGCCCTGTGCGCAGGCCAGGGTCAACGTGTAATCCCGTCGCTCGACCAGCCCGGCCTCGGGCAACCCCTCCCGGATCCCCCGCAGGGTTTCATCCGAGAGGAAGGAGTCGCTGTAGGTCACCACGTGGATCCGCCAGCGCCGGGCGAGCGGTTCGGCCTTCCGGTGCGTTCCGCCCCGGTCGATCACGACGCCGGCATCGGCCAGGACATCCGGCGGGATGGCCCAGGGCTCTGACAGGCCTTCCGCCGCAGACAGGTTCACGGCCAGTTGTTCCGGGACGGCGCTCTCCACCGGTTCCCGGGCCGGGTCCCCGCCTGCCAGGATCCGCGCCGCCTTGCCTCCGGCCAGCTTGCCCACCGCGTAGTAGTCGGCCCCCAGGCTGAAGAGGGCCCCCTGTTCGCAGTAGGCGGGAGCGTTGGTGAAACAGGGGATCCGGGCTTCTCGGCAGGCTTGGACAATGCCGGGGAAGGTGGACTCCACCAGGTTGTCCCCGCCTGTCCAGATGGCCTGGACGTCCCGGGAGGCCAGGGCTCGGGCGGCATCCAGGACCTCTGCGGTTGCGTTGACCGTGACTTCCTCGAGGATGATGTCCAGTTCGGCACAGACTTTCCGGGCAACGGTCAGACATTGCTCGGCGCAGGCTTCGGACGGGCACCAGACGACACCGACCCGCCGCAGGGACGGGTTGATCCCCCGGGCCCGGAGGAAAAGCTCCCGGACCGGCTGAAAGGTCCCGATGCCCGTCAGGTGGGGCGGCCGGCCGGCTGGTGATTTCGCACTCAAGCCCACGCCGGCCGCGAAGGGGTCGGTCACGCAGCAGAAGACGTGGGGCACCCGGCCGTCCCGGTTCGCCTCGGCCAAGACCTGCAGGCAGGGGGTGCTCACCGTCACCGCCAGATCGAAGCCCCCGTCCGTGATGGCCCGGGCCATCACGGCAGCGTCGGGTGCGCTCCCTTCGGGATTGTAGAAAGCCACCTGGAGGTTCTGCCCGACGTTGTAACCGCTCGACCGCAATCCCTCGAGGACCCCGGCCACGGTATCATCGAGCACCGGCCGACTCGAATACTGGAAGATGGCGATTCGTTTGAAGCCCTTCGCGGACAATGCTTTTCCGGCCCTCCCGAGGTCCGAGAGCAGCAGCGCCGCCGATGCCGTCGCAACAAGGAGAATGCCGACTCCAAACCGTTTCACGTCCGTTGAACCTCGCAGATCTCAGGATATCATGCGGAGCCCCCGGGCGAAAGCGGATCGTTGTCCTCAGAGACATCCGGATCAAAGCTCCCGGCCCACGAGAAAGCGGGAACTCACGCGATGGCTGCCGTGGGTGTCCAGGCGTGACAGGTCCGCCAAAGAACGGTTTTACCCGCGAATCACGCGAATCGTCGCGAAACGGAATATCACAAGTCATTTTATTTATTCGTATTTGTTGTTCGCGGGAAATATCAACATTGCAAAAGGCAAAACCGCGAGGCCATCCCGATTGGTGAGACAACTGGTTGCCGCGGAAGAAGTTGCGTATTATTTAGTCGAATTACTAAAAAACTAGTTGACCGCTCCAATTTTTTTAGTAGAATGGGCCGTGACAGGAGGTGCATCGTGGCGAGAAAGAAACAAAATACCCAACGTCTGCTGACGGAGGCCGAACTGGAGATCATGAACGCGGTCTGGAAACTGGGGGCCGCGTCGGTCCGCGAGACAATGGACGCGCTCGGAGCGGAGCGCAAAACGGCCTACACCACCGTGGCCACCTTCATGAAAATCCTGGAGAACAAGGGTTTCCTTGAGAGCCGCAAGGTTTACGGGGTTTTGTGCTACACGCCCAGGGTTGCCCGGGAATCGTATGAGTCCGTCTCGGTCCGGCACCTGGTGAAAAATGTCTTCCAGGGGGAGCCCTCGGCATTGGTGAATCGTTTGCTGGACGACGAGGGCTGGTCCCCCGAGGAACTTCGCGCCCTCCGGGATCGCCTGCGGCGGCTGACGGAAGGTGAGTGATGGGCAGCGTTCCCCTGTTCCGCTTTTTTCTCCTGGTCCAGGTTTGCCTGGTGCTGTTTTACTTCCTGTGGCGCCTCTCGGCGTGGCAAGCCGGGGCCGTGACGCAGCAGGCGGGTGCGCGACGCTGGGTCACCCTGGGAAGGGTTTTCCTGGCGGCATCCCTGGTGTCGCCGTTTCTCTGCGCGGGCCTGGAGTCAGTGCCCCTGGCCTCGCGATGGCTGCCCGAGACCCCGTACGCCGGCCGCTTCCTCGGTGAAAGGGACGGGCCGGGGGAGGGCTGGACCCCGGCGGAACACAGGACACCCACTCAAAGGTCCGATGCTCCCGGGGCGCCAGGTGAGGGATTCCCGGGGTTCGCGGCGCTGATCTGGGCCTTCGGGTCAGTGGGTGTCCTCGTCTTCCGCGGCCTCCAGTGGCGACGGCTCGACCGTTTCCTCGCCGGGGCCGTCCTGCTGAGACGCCGGGGGCGGCTGGAGGTCCTGGTTCACCCGGGGGCGGTGTCTCCCTTTGCGGCCCGGCGGTGGAACCGGGCGATCATCGTGATCCCGGACTTCCTCGTGGTTTCGGGACGATGGCGCGAAGCCCTCCGGCACGAACTGGTCCACCACCGGCGCGGCGACGTCCTCTGGGTGGTGGCCTGGGATGCGCTGACGGCACTCCTCTGGGCGAACCCCGTGGTCTGGCTCTGGCGGAGGCGGTTGGGCGAACTCCAGGAACTGGCCTGTGACGAGCAGCTCCTGGAACGGGGCTGGGTGAGTCCCCTGGCGTACGGGGGAACCCTTCTCGACGTGGCCGAGGCTTTCAACGCCCGCCCGGCGCCCCGCCTGGGGGCCTGCGCGACCATGGCGGAGCGTGGCCGCCGGGGGGGACGCTCGGCCCTGGCCCGCCGTTTGGACAGAATTCTCAACTATTCCCTTCTAAGGAGGTTCGATATGAGACGATGGATTGTCTGGACCTCGGCCGGCCTGGTTCTCTGGTTCGTCGTGGCCGCCGCATGGGCAGCCGGCGGCGCCGACGCGGGACCGGCCGTCCCCGACGTGCGACTGCAGGCCGACCTGCAGAAACTGGTTTCGGAAAAGCTGTCCGCCCACCTGGAACGCTGCGGTGCCCGCCGCGGCGTGGTGGTGGTGATGGATCCGGCTACGGGGGCGGTCCTGGCACGGGCCGGCGCAAGGCTCGACGAGACGGCGCGCCGGGTCGTGGCGGACGACACGGTACCCTTCACCCTGCACTTCCTGGGCGCCTCCACCATGAAAACCCTCGTGGTGGCCGGGGCCCTGCAAAAGCGCCTGGTGACCGCCTCGGATGAATTCGACACTGGCAACGGCACGCTGACCTTCCAGGGGCGGACCTTCCACGAGTGGAAGGAGGGCGGCCTGGGAAAGGTCACCGTGGCCGACATCCTGGTGAAGTCGTCCAACCTCGGCGTGATCCTGGTCGCCCGCCGGCTGGGCACCGAGAGCCTGGCGGGATTCCTGGACAGCCTCAGCTACAAGGTGGCCCTGGACGCCCCCGTGGAGGACCTCGCCTGCGGCAACTACAGCGGCGTCTCCATCACCGCCCACCAGTTGGCCTATGCCTATGCCGCCCTGGTCAACGGCGGGCGCGATCCCCGGACCGGTGAGACCGTGATCCGGCCCGACGTGTCGGACTTCATCCGGAAAACCCTGGTGAAAGCCGTCGAAGAGGGCACCGGAACCAGTGCCCGCTGCCGGGGGATCGCCGTCGGTGGCAAGACCGGCACGTCCGTCCGGGAAGTCGACGGCGCCCGGACCGGCACCGCCTACTTCGTTGGTTTCGCCCCGGCGGAGAACCCCCGGATGGTCATGAGCATCATCGTTGACGACGCAGGGAGCGAGGTCAACGGGAACCGCCACGCGGCCAGCCTGTTCCCGGAGATCGTGCAAAGCGGCCTTCCCCTGCTGGACCGGGCCGAAACAAAGAAGTAGTTTTCTTCAACACTTTTTGCCGGGACTCCCGCCCCGGCCGGTTTCCGTCCCCCGCGGGGCGGAACCGTCATTTGCCCCGCGCGAACCAACCAGCCCGGACTTCAAACGGAAATCACTCCGGGGTGACGACCTGGATCTCCATCAAGAGGCCATCCAGCACATCCACCGACCCGTCCCGGTTGAAATCGGCCAGGCACTCCGCGAAAGGCCTCGACGGGCCGGGCCGCCCGAGGGTCCCGGACAGGGAATCCCAAAAAAGAACCAGGTCGGCGGCATTCACGGTGGAGTTTCCGTCCAGGTCGCCCGGGACCCCGGATTGCATCAGGATGACCTTGCCGGGCGACCGGGTCCCCAGAAAATGGAAATCCCCGCTCTTGCAGCCCGCCATCCCCTCGACACCGTGCTCCAGGTAGGTCACCCACCGGGGTTCGACCACGTTGGAGTAGTCGATGACCACCATCGGGTATCCCATTTTGGCGATGGCCCCATAAAGGTAGCTCCCGTCGGTCCAGAGTTGCCTGCAGGGCAGGGCTTCGTGGGCGGAAATTCCGTCCATCTCCTTCAGGTTGAAAGTGTTGATCAACTGCGGGGCGGCCGGGTTTGCGACGTTGACCGCCCCGATGATGGTGTCGTCGTACCCGTTGACGTACAGAATGGCATGGTTGAGAGCGCTCACGTTGAGCTGCTTGAGGCTGTAATGGCTGTAGGTGCTGATCAAGGACGGGCTGGCTGGATTCGAGACATCGAGGGAGTGGATGAAAGAACCGCCAACGACGAACAGCGCTTTCCCGTCATCGGAGATCTGCAGAGTCCCGTTGACCGAGGGGAAGCTGCCGACGACGGCGGGCGGACTGGACGAAACGTCCACGATGACCAGGCCCTGGTAGTCCGACGCGATGTAGGCGAGGTTCCCCCGAGCCTTCACGGACCGTATGCCCAGGATGGGTGGGTCGACGGCGACGGGTTGGGGGTCGAAGGGGTTCGCGACGTCGAGGAACACGCCGGCGAGATCCTTCACACCCACGACCACATACCGCCCGGCGACAGCGATTTCGGTCCCGTAATCCGGTAGCGGAAACAGCGCGGCCTGGTAAGGGAACATCCGGTCGGAAAAATCGATGACCTCCAGCCTGTCATAGCTCGCGGAATAGACAAAAGAGCCCTGGACGGCCAGGTGAAGACAGGGGTAGGCCAAGCTGGTCCGGGACAGGACCGGCAGGTCGCGGGGTTGGGAGAGGTCGATGCTGGTCAGGCCTGGAGTCCCGGCCGCCAGGGCGAAACCGCCCGCCCGGCACATCTTGAAATTATCCTGTTCGATCGAGATTTCCGCCATTTCGGCGGGTTGATCCGGGTTTGACAGGTCGTAGGCGAGCAGCACCGACCCCGGGTAGGAGAGGTCCTTTTCGAGGACGAAGAACCGGCCGCTTTCCAGCAACGTATCGACCGGTCTCCGTGCGACCTTGCGCTGCCACACCAACCGTGGGGTGACGACGACAGAGACGTCGAGCACGAACAACTCGGGGTCATTGGGGAGCCCCCCCGCGACATAGGCCCGCCCGTTGAGGATTTGCACTTTCCCCCTCAGTCCGGGAATGTTGCAGGTCCCCAGAATACGGGGATAGGACGAATCGTAGACTCTGACCACGAAGAAATTGTCATCACAGACCACATAGGCCAGGTCGCCGATGACCCGGATGTCGTTGACATTCCCCTGCAGGTACAGGGTCGAGAGCCGGGAAAAGGAAAGTGGCGAGACTTGTTCCAGGATGTACATCACGCTTCCGTCACCGAGGTAGAGTCGCGAATCATCGACGACGGCTGCCGAATAACTGCCGAAGGAATTGGGATCGACGTTGCCGACGACCACGGGCGCCATGGGGTCCGAAAAATCGACGGCGACGTTCCCGTAGCCGAACGACTCGCCCACGTAAGCATGGGGAGGGAAGAGAAACATGCGGTTCGGGACGAACGGCAGGGTGCATTTCCCCCGGATGACCGGGGCGTCGGGCGCGGAGTGGTCGTAGACGACAAAATCCTTCCCCCCGCTGACGGCATACGCGTGGGAGCCGTCGGAGGCCATGTTCACCAGGTTCTTGTTTTGCCGGTTCTCCGATGCGATCCGAAGGGTCCGGGGATCGGATGCATCGAATACGAGGAGGCCACCAAATTGCTGACTCGTGAATACCCGGTCTCCCGACACGGCGAGCCCGACGAGAGAGATCTCGAGAGCCGCCCGCCCGACGTTCACGGGATGAGCCGGGTCGCCGACGTCGAAGACCCTCAGCCCTTCGAACCCATTGGCGGTGTCGCTCTGGGTGAAAAAGGCGTAGGGGGGCTTGAAATCGATATCCACTACCAATGAACCGCACACGATTCGGCCGACCTCGGCGGGGGCGACGGGATCCGCCAGGCTCATGATACTTATACCCCCGGATTCCAGAAGATAGAGGTGATTGTCGTGGACCTTGATACGGTTTGGAGCGATGCTTCGGGAGATCGTAGCGGCAAGTTGGGGCGCATCCGGGTTCGCCACCCGAACGACGAAGAGCTTGGAAGACGTCGAATCGGCGACGTAAACGTAATCCCCGCAGACCGCCATGCCGACCGAGACCCCCGGGAGTGCCAGCGACGCCCGGAGGATGGGGTTGCGCGGGTTCGTGACGTCCACGATCCTCAACCCCCGCTGCCCGTAGGACGTGTTGTCTCCCAGGAACAGGAGGTTGCCCTCGAGGGAGGCGGCTCTGAAATAGGCGTTGGGCAGTGTCAGGAGGCCGATTCGGCGCGGGGTGGTGTCGTCCGACACATCCAGGATCTCGAGATCATCGTAGCAAGGGAGATAGGCGATTCCCGACCGGACGGCGAAAGCGTCGCAAATGTAATGACAGTCGTACCGGGCCGTCTTCACCGGCCGCGAGGGATCCGAGACGTCGAAGATGTCGAGGCCGGTGTTCGGGCTGATGTAATAGGCGTGGCTCCCATCCATGCAGACCTCGCCATACCAGTTCGTCCCGTATTCGGATACCATCCGGGGAAGGTTGTCCTGCGCGGCTAGCAGAGACCCGAAGACACCCAGGAACAACATCGCCGGAATGCTGCATGGGAGCCTCGATTCCGACAACACCGAAAAAAGCCTGAGAAGTGCCGCCATCCTGTCGACCAGCTGTATCGTATCGACGAACGAACGCCTGCAGGATGCCGGCGCTCCTGTTCTCTGCCTGGCTGTCGATCTTTTGCCGCGGAAGGAAAATGGGAACTGATTCATGACCCCTCGCCTTGATTTTCTCAACTTCGGATTCCATGCCCGCCCGTCCTGCGGGCGAGATCGGTCTTGTGCATAATAAGCCGACCTGGCACCGGCCACAAGGAAATCCGGGGAGACCGGTCCCGGGTCAGCACCGCCAACCGCTGCCACGGTGTCAGTTCGGCGCTTTCCTTCCCCGCCCCCTCCCCGGAAAGTGGGTGAAACCCGGCGAACGATCGGGGGTTACACTCTGCATCGCCGGACGAAACCGGGCGGGCGCCCGGAAGGGGGATCGGGACATGGAAATGCCGCGTATCGGACGGATCGCCCGGGTTCCATTCCTTTGTTGCTGCCTGTTCGCCTTCGCCGCCCCGGCCGCCGACGTGACGTTCCGGGTCGGTGACGCGGCGGGGCCCATCCGGCCGCTCCTCGGCGTCAACGCCGGCCCGATGGCCTGCGGGGAGCCCGGGAACGCCGACGTCACCGGGGCCTACCGCCAGGTCGGCGTCCATTCGGTCCGAACCCACGATTACTACGGCCCGCTGGACATGGCCGTTCTCTACCCTGACCGGACGAAGGACCCTTCCGACCCCGCCTCTTACAATTTCACCCAGAGCGACGCGCACTATGCCAAGATCCTGGACGCCGGCTTCGAGGTCTTCTTCCGGCTGGGCGACTCGTGGAACAACGCCAAACCCCCGGTGGGAACCCAGGAAAGGGCCAACTGGGCCGCGGCCGCGGTGGAGGTGCTGCGGCACTACCGGGAGGGCCAGTGGAACGGGTTCGTCTCGGGCTTCCGGTACGCCGAGATCTGGAACGAGCCGGACAACGCCCAGTTCTGGCCCGCTCCCCGCACGCGGGAGGAATTCTACGACCTCTATGTCCGCACGGCGCAGGCCCTGCGCGCCGCTTTCCCCGGGCTCAAGGTGGGCGGCCCCGGCGTCACCCCGGCCGGCGCCCTCGCCCCCCAGGGCCGCGACTGGACCCGGGCCTTCCTCGACCGGGTGAAGGCGGCCGGGGCGCCTCTCGATTTCTTCTCGTGGCACCTCTACACCAACGAGCCGTCCGAGTACGACAACGTCGCCGCCTTCTACCGGGCGGAACTCGACGTCCGGGGGTACACGGCCGTCGAGAGCGTGAACACGGAGTACAACACCGACATCAACCACAGTGGCGTCGATCCCGAGACGGCCCTGGAACTGCGTTGCCACGGGCTGGGGGCGGCCATCAACACCGCCGGCTGGATCGCCCTCCAGGAAAACGGGGTGACGGAAGCCACCTTCTACCGGGGAAACGACCCGAACATCGCCCTCCCGCAATTCTACGGCCTCTTCTACGCCGACGGGCGACCCAAGAAGATCGCCCTGGCCTTCCGCTTGTGGTCGGAGACGGTCGCGGCGTGCACGGATCGTCTCGCCGTGAGCGTTGTTGACGGCTCGGCCCCCGCGTTCCGGCTGCTCGCGGGGCGCGCGGCCACGGGGGCGCCCCTGGTCTTCCTCGCCGCCAACCCCGGCGACGCCGCCGTCGACTGGGCCGCGGAACCTCCCTGGGGCGGGACCCTGGCCGACTGCGCCCTGGAACTGCAGACCGTGAGCGATGCGGCGGAAGGGATCGTGACGACCCTTCCGTACGGCGCCGAGGTGAGTGTGCCCGGGCGTGCCGTGATCCGGTTGACGGCGGTCCTCCGGGGAGACGTCAGTCTCGACGGGGTGGTAAGCATCGCGGACGCCTGCCTCCTGGCTGCCGGGCTGGCGGGGTCCATCATTCTTCCTCCGGCGGGGGTGCTGGCGGCAGATGTCGACGCCGACGGCCGCACCGACGCCGCCGACCTCGTGGTCCTTCTCGGGAAGCTGAACTGAGGCCTCCGGATTGGGGGACACTCACTTTGAAACGCCGCTCACCACGGAAGTTCCGGCGGCCTGAGCACGGTGCCGCCGGGGTTCACCCAGCGGTCAAAGCAGGCGCACCTCCAGCCGCCGGCGGAGTAGCCTCGTGAGCCGGTGACGGAACCCGTGGACAACTGGATGGTCCAGACGCTCACCGCACCCGACGTGGTGTTGACCCAGGCGAGATTGCCGGTGCCGTCGTTGTTGCGGGAGAACTCGACCGCGCGCCACCCGGTCACCGTGTAGCCCAGGTTCCCGACATAGGCGCCCGTCGTGGCGTCGACGGTCCAGATGCTGGCGCTGCCCGAGGCATCGTGCGTCCACAGGAGCCTCCCGTTTCCGTCCGGGCAGGACTGGTAGCTGCGGGCGGTCCAGCCCGGCACGTCGAAGCCGATGGCGCCCAGGTAGGCCCCGGTCGTCGCGTTGACTGTCCAGATACTGACCGGCCCCCCCGTGTTCCTGGTCCAGAGAAGGTGACCCTTGCCGGTACCGTCGGGGCGGTAGTGGGCCGCCGTCCAGCCGGGAACGGTGTAACCGAAGGCGGAAGCGTACCCGCCTGTCAGGGCGTTGACGGTCCAGACACTCGCACTCCCGGTGGAGGCATTCGACCAGAGCAGGGCGCCGGTCCCGTCGAGGGAGCGGTGGAACGCGTTGCAACTCCAGCCGGTGATGGTGTAGCCGAAACTGTCGAACAGGGCGCCCGTGCCCTTGTTCAGCGTCCAGGTGCTCAGGGCGCCGGTCGTGTCGTTGACCCAGGCCATGGCGTCGGTGGTGAGGGCGGTCCGGGCTTCCGCGCCGATGGCCCAGGTGCCGATCACCGAATCCTGCTTCCGGATGAAAAAGTACCCCGACTGGCCCCAATAGGTCCCCCACGAGTTCTTGCAGATCCAGTAATCGACACCGGCCGAGCTGCCCCAGCCAACGATGAGCACGAAGTGCCCCCCCCAGTTGGTCTCTCCCGGGATGTGCTCGTAGATCCCGGTGGAGTAATCGTAAAAGCTGTCATACACTTCCATGCGGCAGGAAACCGGTTTGTGCGACGTGTAGATCCAGGTCTTGATGAGGTCGTCGTAGTAGTCGCTGGCGGTCCCCGAGGGGTTGACCCACTCCCAGGAGAGGACCTGGCCGATCTTCGTGAAGCCCGAGCAGGCCTGCTTCGACCCCAGGTAGGGCACCTCGGTGTCGGAAGGGGCGCCGCTGCTCTGCAGGTAGTCGAAGGTCGTGTTCAGGTACCACCCGGAGCAGGTTCCGTCGGTACAGTTCAGCACCGCCTGCTCCGAAAGGCCCTGAAAAGTCATCCCCGCCTGCAACTGAAGCGCTTCCAGGTTGGCGACCGCCGCAAAGGCCCAGCAACTGCCGCAGCCGCCCTGGTTCTTCACCGGCGAGATCACCCCCAGGTCGCGAAGGTCGTAGGCGGCGGGATACAGGTGGGGGGACAGGCCTTCCGCTCCCGGGTCCCAGACCCGGGCCGGATCGACCTGGGAGGCCGGCGTCGGCCAGCCGCCCGCCAGCTGGCGGCGCTGCGGCTCGTCCAGTTGGGTCAGGGGGGTTTCCCCGGCGGTCCAGAGCAGCTTGTGTTCCCGGATGAGGCGGTTGAGCTTCTCGATCCGGTCGGACTGGGCCAGGCAGGTCACCCCTGCCAGAACCGAGAGGACGAGCACCAGGGCCGAGACCATCCGGAACGTCGCGGACGCCTGTTTTCGCCGGCTGTTTGTAGACATCTCCGCCTCCCTTGTCGAGCTTGGAATTCAACAACCCCAGTTTAGCAGACAATGACGTGCGTCGGGCAGATTTTTGAAGTTGGGGACGGTGGTCCGCCACGGATAGCGGTGGCCATCCACGGGTTTGTGAAGGATAATGGGACGAGAACGACCGCGGGGGGGGACGCGACGATGGACAACGTTCCCGACAGCGGGAAGGCATCCCGGGCGACCGGTGCTTACCTCGTCCTCGGGGCCGGTCACTTCGGGCGGCGGGCCGCGAGGGTCCTCCTGGACCGCGAGCCCGGCGCGAGGGTCGTGGTGGTGGACCGGGAGGGGGCGGCGCTCCGGGCGCTGTCCCGGTTCCCCGTGGAAACCGTCCGCGACGACGGGATCGCCGTCCTGGGCCGCTTCCTGGCCGAGGGCCCGGCTTTCGGGTACGTCGTCCCCGCCCTGCCGCTCCACGTCGCCTTCGAGTGCCTCCTGGCGCAGGCACGCCCCCTGGGAGGGAGGCGTGAAGCGGTCCCGGAACTCCCCGGCTTGCCCAATCCCCTGCGGGGCCCGACCGGCGATCTCTACACCAGTCTCGCCGACTTTCGCTGCCCCGAGGACTGCCCGGCCCCCGCGCGCTGCTGCACGGTCACCGGCAAGCGCCGCCGGAGGCCTCTTCACCGGATTCTCGCCACGCTGGAAGGCCCCTTCGTCCCGCGGGTCATCCACAGCCGCCAGCTCGCGCCCGGGGTCGGAGGCTTTCCGCCGGGCGACCTGGCCAGGCTGATCCGGGAGATCCGGCAAGGGAAAAACCGGGGGGACCTGTTCCTGGTGAGCACGGCCAGCCGCTGCCACGGCGTCACCTCGGCCCTGTCCTTAAAAAACATTGGGACAACAGGGGTGTGGAAGTAGGGTTCGAGGGCGAGGGCGACAGCGAGGGCGAGAGCGAGAGCGAGGGCGATGGCGATGGCGATACCGATAGCGATACCGATAGCGATACCGATAGCGATACCGATACCGATACCAATAGCGATACCTGGGGAGGGGGCGGGAACAATCGCGCGGGCGCGTGCAGGGCAGGGATCAGAAGGCGAAGCTCATCCCCGACGCCCCGGGCGTCACGATATCCCCCAGGGCGCCGCGGAGGAAAGCGACGGCCCCGCCCCCCGTGCAATGACAGGGAACCAGGCGTTCCACCCCCAGTGATTTCAGCGCCGCCACGGTCCGGTCCAGGCGGTCCTTTCCGGCGTGGACCAGGTGGAACCCCCCGATGACGGCCCGGAACCGCTTGCCCGGGCACAGGCGCCCCACGTGGTTCAGGGTGTTGATCAACCCCGCGTGGGAGCACCCGACGCAGACCACCACCCCGTCCCGGACCCGCACCCACAGCGCGAGGTCGTCCTCGATGGGGTCGGCGTCCGTCCCCAGCGGGTCGAGAAAGAAGGGGCCGCCCGTGTCCTCGAAGTCCGTCTCCCGCGGGATGGGGCCGGTGAGGCCGACCCGTTCCGACAGGGCCGTCGGCCGGGAGACGGCCTGAAAACGCCCCGGCCCGAGCCGGCTCAGCACGTCCGCGGGCCCGGCCGGGACCCCGATGGGCCTCGCCTTCCCTCCCTCGACGGCAAAGCGGGCCCGCCCGATCCCCGGGTGGCCGTAGACCCTTGCCTCCGGCGCCCGCGCCAGGAGGCGGGGGAGCCCGCCCGCGTGGTCGTAGTGACCGTGGCTCAGCACGAGGGCGTCGGTTGCCTCGAGCGGGATGTCCAGGAGCCGGGCATTGTTCTCGAACACGCTCCCCTGACCAGTGTCGAAGAGGATGCGCCGCCCCCCCGTCTCGACCCACAGCGACAGGCCGTGTTCCGCCGCCAGGGTCTCGACGGCGTGGTTGTCGGCCAGAATCGTGACCCGGAGTTCGTCCGGCATGGTCAGACCTCCACTGCGAAAATGGCGGGGCTACGGCCCCCGCCGCCCGTCCGCCCGCTTGACCCCCGCCACGGAATACAGGACCGCCTCGCCCGGGTCGCGGCTTTCGAAGAGGGTTTCGCCCCTCACCCCGAGGAGGTACTCCGTCCGGACCCGGAAATGCCCGGCGACGGTGTCCGCGATCGGTCCCACGTCCGCGTGCCGGACCCCGTGCACGTAGGAATCCGGTTCGCGGCGGCGTTTACGGAAAAAATCCGACGCGGGGTTGAGCAGCAGGGCGACGAGGGTCCCTTCCGGCTTCAGCACGCGGGCCGCCTGCCCGACCGCCTCCCGGTAATCCTCGACAAACTGCAGGGAGACCACGAAGATCACGGCGTCGAAGACGTCGGCGGGAAAGGGGAGCCCCTCCGCCCGGGCCACCACGGCCCGGAGCTCGGCCGATCGGCCGGGCAGCATGGACGGGGAGGCGTCCAGCCCCGTGACGCGGTACCCCCGCCGGGTCAGTTCCGCCTCGACGACGGCCGGTCCGCAGCCGACGCCGAGGACGTCGCGGCACCCGCCGAGCAGACCCGCCAGGTAGTCCGCCTCGAAGCGGAAGACCCGTTGCCAGAAATCCGCCCGGCAGGATTTCACGTAACGCTGGTCCCCCTGGCGTTCTTCTCTCATCGATCCTCATCCCTTGTTGGGAAGTTTTGCGGGGACATGCGTTTCCCGCGGCGGACCGCGGTGTCCTCGTCCACCTCGTCCTGCCACCCGTTCCGGGTCGTCTCGATCCGGTCGAAGCGGCGGGTGTAGGGTTTGAGGTCCAACAGGGGCGTGCCGTCCAGGACGTCCAGGCCGTCGAGGTACAGCACGCGGCCTTCCCGCCGGACCAGTTCCACCACGCTCAGGCCGATGGGGTTGGGCCGGCAGGGCGCCCGGGTGGCGAAGACCCCGCGGTCGGCGTCCTGGAGGAACGGCTTGACCACCAGCCGCGCCGGGCCGGCCCGGTGAAAAAAATAAATGAGGTACAGGTGGGAGAACCCCTCGAGGTCACGCAGCCCCTCCTCGAACTCGGGGAAAATCTCCGCCCGTCCCGTGCAACCCGTGGCGTACACGGGTTGGATGGGCGTCCGCGGTGCGGAATCGTGTTCGCTCCGGATCACGCCGATGGGCCTGAAAAGGATGAGGTCGCCTTGCATCTCTTCGGTTTTCATCGCCCTCCGCCCGACGGGCCAGGGTGGGTGACCCCCCGCCTGACCCGCCGTCCGGTGGGAAAAGCTCCAACCGCTTTTTCAGCGCTCACTCGGCCGGAGCGGCCTTCTCGATTTCATCCAGGCGTTTCCGGATCGCTTCCAGTTCAGCCTGCAGGGCGTCGGCCTGCTGACGGAGCGCCTGTTTCTCCGAATCGGCGTCCGGCGCCCGGAACGGGGCGTTGAAAGCCCCGAAGCGCATCCAGCCCGGCATCCCGGTGGCGTGGAACTGGTTCCGCCAGCCGCGGCCGCCGCCACGTCCGGCGCCGCGGCCGCCGAACCCGAAGCCCCCGCCGAATCCCGCGACGAAACCGCGGCCCGGCATGGAGTTCGCGTAGCCCGGCACCCCGTAACCCGCGCAGAATCCGGCTGCGCGCCCCGTCATCGGCCCCAGTCCGCGGGGCCCGGTCCCATCTCCTCTCGGCATGGCTCTATCCTCCTTCAAATCGGTCTTCGGTCAGTGCCCGATGGCCGGCTTCACCCTCGGGCGCCGTTTCGCTCGGACCGTGCCGAAGATCGCCCCCGGGGATTGCGGCGGCCTTTCGGTCAACCACCTGCACCAGGCAGTGCGCAAGGACGGTGCCATCCGGGGCACATCCGGAAGCTCCCACATTCAAAGCCTTTATTTTGAATCCAATAACTCTTGATTCCCCCGCGCGGCAGACGGTCCACAGTAGCGTAAACGCGACTCTTTCGCCCTCTGGACCGTTGCAGCCCGGCTACCGAAGCCCGGGTGCGGACACCGGCCGGGACACCGCGAAGGGTCCCAAGCCTTCTTCCAGGAGGGGGTGACTCTGGAGGAAGCGCACCAGGAGCACCCGGGATTCAGCCGCCTTCCCCGGGTTTCCCCGAAGCGCCTGCTCCTGCACCGACAGGGCCAGGTCGACCGCCTGGGCCAGGGGGTGGGTCAGGTTGACGTTCTGCACCTCCCGCACCGCTTCTCGGCCCCTTTCGATTTCCGAGGCGGCGTCGATCTTGCCGGTCAGCGCGACGGTTCGGCAGAGGCAGGCGACCCCGCGGAGGGCGTTCAGGTCGACGTCCCCCGGCTTGACGGACAGCCCCCGGTCCATGTTCTCCCCGGCCGCCTTCAGAAGGCCCTCCGCGAGGGCCGCGGGCGTTCCCGGCCGACTGGCGGCGAAGAGGTCGATTTCCGCCTGTAGTGCGAATACCCGGGCCTGCCGCGGGTTGACTTCCAGGGCCTTCTCCAGGTGACGGTGCGCCCGGGACAGCGCTGCCTCTCGGCGCGCGGGGTCCGTTTCGCACCGGGCGGCGAGGAATTCGGCGTTCCCGGCGTTGTAGTGGATTTCCCACAACATTCTCGGTTGCGTGGAGATGACGGCCTCGGCGGCCTTTCGGGCCCGGGTGACCCAGGGGAGCGCGTCCCGGCCCACGGCGTGTTCCCAGTTCCCGCGGAGGACGCAGGTCTCGGCCTCGTTGTTCCGCGCCAGGTGATAGGCCGGGTTGCGCGCGAGGGCTTCCTCGAAGCACTTCAGGGCACGGTCGCAGGGGATCGAGGGGTCCTGGCCCCGCCCGCCCTCGTACCGGGCGATGGCTACCCACACGGCCCCGTTGAGGTTCCGGGGCTGGGGGGCCGCCGGGTTGGCCGCCACGGCCTTCTCGCAGTTCGCGAGGCAGACCTGCAGCGTCGGGCGGGGGTCCTGCCCGTGGGCGGACTCCCAATCCCCCCGGCGCAGGAACACGTTGGCCAGGTTGTTGAAAATGGGCGTCGCCTGGGGGTACCGGTTCGTGATCCGCTCGTAGCTCGCCTGGGACTGGTCGAAACTGGCCACGGGGTCGATCCCCTTGGACACCTCGAACTCGGCCCGGGCGGCGAAGGCCGCCCCCCGGTTGACCAGCGACGAGAGGTGGTCGGGGTCCAGCGCCAGCGCCCGGTCGAAAGCCTGTGCGGCCCGGGCCAGCCCGTCGCGCGGGTCCTTCCCGCGGGGAAGGTCGACGTAGAGGGCCTGCATCAGGAAGACGGTCCCCAGGTGGTTGAAACCGTTGACCCGCCGGGGGGCGACGGTCAGGAGGCGCTCCGCGGAGTTGCGCGCCGCCTCCAGCAGGGGCGTGCAGTCCTTGCCCGCGCGCATGCCCTGCTGGGCCTGGGTGAGGTACACGGAGGCCCGGACCTCCAGGGACTCCGGCCGGTCCGGTTGGGCGACGAGGGCCCTGGCTGACGCAGACAGGGCTTTCGCCGCCTCGGCGTCGACCGGTCCCCCGCGGAAGCTCTCCAGGACAACCCGGTCGATGTGCAGCAGGGCAATGGAATCGCAGGTGGCCGCGTCGCTGCGGGCGACGGCCGCGGCATCCTCGAAAGCCTTCCCCGCCCTTCGGAGCTCTTCCTCCCCCCGGGCGAGGTCCCCCTTGTCGATGGCCTCCCGGCCGACGACCCGGTGAATGTCGCCCTGCAGCTTCCGGGCCTCGTAGAACCACGGGTCCGCCGCCAGGGCGCCGGACGCCTTGGCCAGGGCGGTCTCGTACCGCTTCTCCTGGAGGGCGATGAGCCCCTCCACATAGGCCGGTTGTACGGCCGGCGAAGCCAGGGCCAGGCGGAGGTACTCCAGGGTGGGCTTTCGATAGTCCGACTCCAGCCGTTCCATCTGGGCCTTGCGGAGATCGGGGTTGGCGATGCGCTGCGCCTCCCCCAGTCCCTGGCGGTACAGCTCGCTGAGGCACAAGCCGAGGGCGTAGGCCACCTCGGGGTCGCGATAGTCGTTCGCCCAGGCCTTCTCCAGGTGAACCTTAGCCCTCTCCCACTCCCCGAGCGCGAGGCAGCCGCGGCCGAGGGCGTAACCGCCGGGGCCGGCGGCCAGGTCCCCGAGGGCGGAGATCCGCTGCTCGATGGCACTCATGCGGGACCGGACCTGTCCCATCTCCCGGCGGGTGTCGTGCAGCGGCAGGACCCGGGCGTAGCGCAGGAGCCACTCCATCCGCTCCACCTCCTGGCCGAACTGTCGGGCCAGGGCGGCCCGCTCCGCCTGCTTCCACCACATCCGCACGCCGACCCCCACCAGCACCGCGAGGACCGCGAGGAAAACCGCCGACAACGCCACCATCCCCCGGTGCTTCCTGGCCTTGCGGACCAGGCGGTACGCCAGGCTGCTTTTCCGGGCGAGGACGGGTTCTCCGTCCAGGAAACGCCGGAGGTCCTCGGCCAGCGCCCGGGCGGATTCGTAGCGTCTCGCCGGGTCACGCTCCAGGCACTTCATGGTGATGGTCTCGAGATCGGTGGGAATGCTCGGCGCCACGCTGCGCAGGGGCGGGGTTCCGAGTGAAGGGCCCCCAGCAGGATCTCCACCGCGGTCTCCCCCTCGTGGGCGTACTTCCCGCTGAACAGTTCGTACAGGATGGCGCCGAGGGCGTAGACGTCGGTGCGCCGGTCGAGGGCGTGGATGTTCCCGATGGCCTGCTCGGGGGCCATGTAACGGGGGGTGCCCATGACCTCGCCGGTCCGGGTGAGGGAGGCCTTCCCCACTTCCTGCACCAGGCCGAAATCGAGAACGTAGGGCTTCCAGTCGCCGTCCGGGTCGCGTTCCATCATGATGTTGCCGGGCTTGAGGTCCCGGTGGATCAGGCCCTCCCGATGGGCTTCGTGCATGGCGTCCGCCACCTTTGCCATGATCCGGGCCTTCTGCTCCAGGGAAAGCTCCCCCATGACCTCCGGCAGGGGTCTGCCGTCGATGTATTGCATGACGATGCAGGGCCGGCCCTCGATCCGGTCCACCTTGTAGACCCTGCAGATGTTGTCGTGGGTGAGGCGTGCCTGGGAACGGGCTTCCCGCAACAGCCGCTCCACCTGCTCGGGCGAGTCGTAATGGAGGACTTTTACCGCCACGAAGCGGTTCAACTCCGGTTCGAACGCCTTGTGGACGACCCCCATGCCGCCTCTGCCGAGGACGTCCAGGAACTCGTACGCGGGGGCCGGTTCCGCTCCGGGCCGCCCTGATTCGATTGGTTCGGTCATGTGCCGCTCCTGCCGGGGGGGTAAGCTGCATTACAACCCGGGTATAACACAGGCTCGCGCGGCCCGCAACCCTGACGACCCCGTAAAAATCCGGTTTTGCCCGCGAATCACGCGAATGAACGCGAATCAGAAATCAACAATCAATAGATATGATTCGTGTTATAAATTCGCGTATATTCGTGTTATTCGCGGGAAATCCCCCTTTCGCGACTTTTTGCGGGCTCATCAGCTTTGATTGCGCCATGGCCCGGAGGGAGAAGGTGCGTTCCGCGGGGCCGTCGCGCTTGACTTGCCCCGCCATCTCCCTGTACTCTCGGGGTCGAGGTCGTACCAGGTATGGGCGGATCATCCGGCACCTTCAGTCCCCCGCCCCCGGACAGCGGTTCGGGCGTCCCGGCCGACTTTCCGACCGACCGCTTGTTCCCCGGCTCCGGGACCGAGCCGGTGTACGACCCTCCCGGGCCGCCGGAAGGCGAGCCCCAGGTCTTCCACGACTGGGGGCGCTACCTATACGAGGGCTGGATCGGCGAAGGGGGGATGGGGACCGTCTACCGGGCCCGCGACCCCCGGCTCAACCGCACCGTCGCCCTGAAGTTCCTTCGCGGCACCGACCCCGCCCAACTCCGGCGTTTCGAGATCGAAGCCCGTGCCCAGGCCGGCATCGACCACGAGCACGTCTGCAAGATCTACGACGTCGGCGTGGTGCGGGACCGCCCTTACATCGCCATGCAGTACATCCCGGGCGTCTCCCTGGAGAAGGCCTGGCCGGGCATGACCCTCGAGCAGAAGCTGGACGTGATCCACGATGCCGCCCTGGCCGTCCACGAGGCCCACCGGAAAGGGATCATCCACCGGGACATCAAGCCGGGCAACATTCTCCTCGAGCCTGCCGGGGACGGCCGCTGGCACGCCTACATCATGGATTTCGGCCTGGCCCGGCAGATGGAGTCCCAGGGCGTCTCCATGACCGGCGAGATCCTGGGCACCCCTCACTACATGGCCCCGGAGCAGGCCAACGGGGAAGTGCACCGCCTCGACCGCCGCACCGACGTCCACAGCCTCGGCGCCACCCTTTACTACATCCTGGCCGGAAGACCGCCTTACGATGCGGAGACCTCCGTGGCGGTCATCGTGAACATCCTTTCAGGGGAGCCCACCCCGCTGCACAAGGTCGCCCCCCAGGTCCCGCCCGACGTCGAGACCATCGTCATGAAGTGCCTGGAGAAGGAGCAGGGCCGGCGCTACGATTCCGCCCTCGCCCTGGCTGAGGATATCCGGCGCTTCCGAAACGGGGACCCCGTCCTGGCCCGGCGTGCGAGCCTCGGGTACCGCCTCCGCAAGCGGGTGATGAAGAACCGCCTGCTCACCGCCGTCACCCTGACCGCGCTGGCGGGGCTCCTGTTCCTGGCCGTGCTGTGGTTCGGGGCCCGGGCCGACGCGGCGCGCCAGGTGGAACTGGCCCAGCGCTTTGGCGCGGAGGTCAAGGAGATCGAGAGCATTGCCCGGTTCTCCGCGATGTCGCCGCCCCACGACATCCGTCCGGAAAAGGCCCTGATCCGGCGGAGAATGGATGAGATCCGTGCGGAAATGGCCGGGGCGGGGGAACTCGGGGAGGGCCCCGCCCATTACGCCCTGGGCCGCGGGCACCTCGCGCTTCGGGAGTTCGAGCCCGCCCTCGACCACCTCAACCGGGCCTGGGCCGCGGGCTGGCGGACGGCGGAGACCGAGTACGCCCTGGGCCTCACCCTCGCGTTCATCTACCGGAAAAAACTGGAGGAAGCCAACCAGATCGCCAACCCCCAGATGCGCGACGCCCGGCGCCGGCAGGTCGAGAGCGACTTCCGGGACCCCGCCCTGGCCCACCTGCGGACCGCCCGCGGGACGGCGGACACGGGGGGCGCCGGGGCCGCGAAATACGCCGAGGGCCTGATCGCCTGGACCGAGGGGAAGCTGCCGGAAGCCCTCGAGACGGCGAAACGGGCTGCCGTTTATCCCTGGGACTACGAGAGCGTCCGCCTGCAGGCGGTGGTCCTCACCGCGCTTGCCGACCGGTACGCGGAAGCCGGCCGTTACCCCGAGGCCATCGACCGCCATCTCCAGGCCATCGCCGCCCTGGACAAGGCCCTGGACGCCGCCCGGAGCGATCCCGAACTGTTCGGCAACAAGGCCGAGGTCCTGGTCAAGCTCGCCAAGGCCCGGGCGGCGCGGGGGATCAAACCGGACCGTGAGGTCCCGGACGCCCTGGCCGGCGTGCGGCAGGCCCTGTCCCTCGATCCCGAGAACATCCAGGCCTTGAACCTTTCGGCCTGGATTCACCTGTTCCAGGCCGAGGTGGACATGAACCGGGGCGTCGACCCGCTGCCCAGCCTCGACGCGGCCCTGCGTTCCGCCCGGGCGGCCCTGAACCTCTCCCCTCGCGAAGAGCGGGCCCTGTCGTCCTGCGGGGCTTCCCTCCGCCTGAGGGGATACTGGCAGCTCAAGCACGGTCTCGACCCGCGGCCCGCCCTCCAGGAGGCCAGCCGGATCCTGGAGCAGCTGGCGGTCCTGTACCCCCGCAAGCTCGAGAACTGGTCCCAGGCCGCCCTCGCCTCCACCATGCGGGCCTATTACGAGCAGGAGACCGGCGGGGACTGCCTGTCCTGGATCGACCGGGCCATCCGCCTCCTGATCGATGGCCTCCGGATCAACCCGCCGGTCGCGGACGTCTACCTCAACCTCGGGGTCGCGTGGAACAACCGGGCTTTCATGGAGCAGGGACGGGGCCTGGATCCCGGACCCTCCCGGAAGAACGGCATCGAGAGTTTCCGAAAGGCCATCCGGATCAACCCCAACAACCCCCTGTACCACGCCAACCTGGGCGGAGCCCTGGCGGACACCGCCCGGTCGGAGGCAGACCGGGGCGGGGACCCCTCCCCCTGGTTCCGCGAGACGGTGGAGACCCTCCAGAAGGCTGCCGCCCTCAAGCCGGATCACGACACCACCTTCTTCAACCTCGGCCTCGCTTACGTGGAGTGGGCCGCCTGGGAGACACAGATCGGCAAGGACGCCGCGGCCACCCTGAAAAAATCCGTGGAGAACTACGAGAGGGCCCTCCGGCTGAACCCCGGTGAGCCCTACACCCTCGGCAATCTTGGAAACGCGTGGACTTCCACGGGCTACAACGCCCTCCAGACCGGGCGCCCCCCCGAGCACGCCTTTTCGGAAGCGGAAGCCTGTTTCCTTCAGGCGCTGAAGGTCAACCCGAACGACGCGGTGGTGTTCGCGAATTTCGGCTGGCTGCGGGTGATCCAGGCGGAGGCGGAGCTGTCCAACGGCCGGGACCCCGCCGACCGCGTCGTGGACGCCCTTCGATGCCTCGACCGCGCCCTGGCGCTCCGGCCCAACTACGCGTTCGCCCTGGCCAACCGGACCACCGCGAACCGTATCGCCGCGCTCTTCCGGCTCAGCCGCGGCCTTTCACCCGACCCCTTCCTGGCCGCCGCGGTAGAGGACGCCGGGCGGGCCCGCGCCGTCAACCCCCGCGATCCCTGGACCCTCGGCGACTGTGCCGACACCCTCGTCCTGCGGCTGAGAGCGGAAGTTTTCCGTGGAGGCGACACGTCACAGGCCCTCCGGGAGGCCGAAGTGGTCGTGGCCGCCGCCCGGGCCGTCAACCCGTCGCGTTCGGACCTCCTCACGCTGGATGCCGAGTGCCGCCTCTGGCGCGCCGTGACCACTGCGGACCCGGCCGGGCGACGGTCCGCCCTGGAGGCCGGCGTGCGACTCGCGGAACAGGCGACCCGGGTCAACGGCCGCAACGCCCGGGCCGGGGCCGTGCTTTCCGCCCTCCTCCGCCGGCAGGCGACAGACACCCCCGCCCCCGGGCGGGAGGCGCTGGAAAGCCGGGCCGACCGCCTTCTCGCGGAAGCCGCCCGGCGGGTGCCGGTCTACCGGAACCTCTACGGGTCGGGGCAGCCGCCTGCCCCGGAGGCGGGCACGGCCCGCCGGCCCCGCCTTACGCCCGCCCCCGCGAAGCCGACGGGAAATTGAACTCCACCTCCGCACCCCCGTCGGGGTTCGACTCGACGTTGACGGACCCCTCGTGGGCCGCCACGATCTTCTGCACCACGGGAAGGCCCATGCCCGTCCCGTCCGCCCGGGTGGTGAAGAACGGGGTGAAGATTCGCCCCAGGACCTTGTCCTCGATCCCCGGCCCGTTGTCGGCGACCCTCACCCGGACGAGCCCGCCGGAAAGCGCCTCCATCACCACGACGACGCGTTTTTCAGGCTTGCGGGTGGTGTTGAGCGCCTGGACGGCGTTGAGCAGGACATTCTGGAAGGCCTTTCGCAGGATGTGGGCGTCACCGGCCACCACGGCCGGCACCGCCTCCAGGGTGAAGGCGATCTCGGGGTACTTCTCCCGAAACTCGGCCACGAGGCCCTCCAGCATCTCGTCCAGGGAGAGCGGGGCCTTGTCGGCGTGGATTGGGCGCGCGTACTCCAGGAAGTCGGAGATGACCCGGGCCATTCCCTCCACTTCCTGCACGAGGGCCGCCGCGCGTTTCTGCTCGGTCCCGGGCCGGGCGTTGCCGAGGATCATCTGGGAGTACCCGCTGATGGTGGCCAGGGAGTTCTTGAGCTCGTGGGCGATCCCGGCGGACATCTCCCCCAGCGCGGCCAGGTTCTCCTGGGCCTGGAGCGTCTGCCGCAGGTGGGCTTTCTCGGTCTCGTCCTCGAGGACCAGGATGGCGCCGTAAAACGCCCCGTTCGGGTCGGAGAGCATGGAGACGGCGAAGATGACCGTCCGCTCGGAGCCATCGGGAAGCCGGAGCGGAAGATTGTTCCGAAGGGCGGGGGCGTGGTCGTCGAAGAACGCCCTGAGCCCGGTGGAAATGGCCGGGCTTTTCTCGAAGAGCCGGTCGTAGGGCAGGTTCTTCATGGAGACCCGGGCGCGACCCAGCAGTTCCTCGGCGGCGGGGTTGCAGTCGAGGAAGACCCCCTGGTGATCGAAGCAGATCACGCCCTGCCGCAGCCCGGCCAGGATGTCGCGGGCGTACTTTTCCGAGGACTCCGCCCGCTTCCGGGCCTGCCGGTGCATCTCCTCGAGCTGGGACTCCTTCTCCCGGAGCTGCCGGATCACTTCCTTGAAGGAACCCACCAGGAAGGACAGCTCGTCCTGGCCCGTGGAACGCGGGGTCTGGGCCCCCTCCTTCCCCCGGATCTCCCGGATCATGGCCTCGTAGGGGCGGGTCATGCGGCGGAGGGCGAACCAGCCCAGAACGATGAGGCTGACCACCAGGATGGTCTGCATCATGGCGATCATGATTTCGAAGGAGTCGGTCCAATCGGGGTTTGACTTGAAGAAGGCGAAGAAGATCACGAAACGCGGGGTCCCGTCCGCGCGGCGAAGGGCCGCCCGCCCCATCACCAGCTGCGCCCCGCTGCGGGTGGACCCCAGATCGACGGGGGTCCGGAGCAGGTGGTTGCGCACCGCGGTCTTCTCCAGGACGTCCGCGGCGGAGATCAGCCGGGCCATCTCCTCGGGCATGGCCACGTCGCAGCGGTGGAAGAGACTCCGGCCGTCGGGGGACTGGATGTCCGCCATGGCGAGCCCGCGGCGCTGGCAGACGTCCTGCAGGGCCGGGACCAGCCGCTCCGGGGGAACGTGGTCGGCCCGTGCCAGCACGGCGTCGAACTCGCCGAAGGCCCGCTGGAGCTGCAGGTTCATGTCGAGGTCCTCGACGAGGGAGCGGAGCTTCCGATTCTGGCCGGTCAGGAAGAGGTTGGCCCCCACCATGGACAGGACGGCCAGGGTGACGAGGACCCCGGCCATGACGGCATGCGTGCGGTGCGGAAAAGGATTAACCATGCAACATCCCCAGGTACCAGTCGAGGAACGGGTTCCCGGCGAGAAGCGCCGCGACGGCGCCCAGGGCCAGGAAGGTCCCGAAGGGGAGTTCGTAGTTCCGGTCGCGATTCGACAGGAGGTACCAGCCCGCGATCCCGAGGACGGACCCGAAAAAGATGGTGAGAAAAGTCAAGCGCCAGCCGAGGACCACGCCCACGAACCCCATCATGACGATGTCCCCGTGCCCCATCCCCTCTTTCCGCTTGACGAGGTAGTACCCGATCGCCACGGTGGCCAGGAGGCCGGCGCCGCTGAGGAACCCCAGGAGGGAGTGGACGTAGGCCGCCGTGAGGTCGGAGGGCACGGGCCAGTCGAGGATGACGGCCGCCCGCTGGATCTCCGGCGCCCTGGCCAGGTGCATCGGCTGGAGGGGCACCGTGGCCAGGCCCAGGAGAAGACCCCCGAACGTGATGCCGTGGGGGAGGATCCGGTGCCGGGCGTCGATGACGGCCAGGGTCAGCATGGCACTGCAGAAGGCCGCGTAGACGACGGCCCCGCAGATGTCCATGGGCGGGGAGGCGGGCGTCAGGCCGGCCCAGGCGGCGATGACACCCCAGAAGGCGGCGTTGACGGCTTCCACGAGGGGGTACTGCGCGGAGATGCGTTCCCGGCAGTGACGGCACCGGCCCCGGAGGATCGCGTAGCTGAGCAGCGGGATGTTGTCGTAGAAGGCGATGGGGCGCCGGCACCGGGGGCACGCCGACCGTGGCGCCACGATGGAGCGCCCCTCGGGGACCCGGCAGATGCAGACGTTCAGGAAGCTGCCGACGACGAGACCGAAGGCGACGAAGACCAGGATCATCATGGGACGTTTCACCTCGCGGAGCGCATTGTAGCAGATCCCCGGGCGCCTGTCGCCGGGTTTTTCCCCCCGATTCGCGCCCACCCGCGCACAGGTTTGGCTTCTCTGCCGAAAGGACGTTCAACCACAAAGAACGCGGAGAACGCAAAGAGCGACCCTTCGTAAAGAGTCTTTTTCTCTCACAGAGGCACTGAGGCACGGAGAAATGCAAATCGTATTTAGTAAAATAAACAATTCTTATGATTCTTCTCCGTGCCCCCGTGCCTCTGTGAGATCAAAGTCCGGGCTTTTTGCGACCGCGTCAGGCCTGGGCGGCGGAGGGAAGAAAAAGATCCTGCCCGGGCGGCGGTTGCGTGTAGAATGGGGGCGGGGAACCGGGTATGCCGCCACGTCTGGACATCGTCATCGTGAACTGGAACTCGGGAGACCGGCTCCGCCGGAACCTGGAGAGTCTCCGCGCCGGCGGCGACCTGGCGGGGGTGGAGATTTTCGTGGTGGACAACGCCTCCGACGACGGCAGCGCGGAGGGGGCGGAGGGGCCCGGGACCCGCCTGGTCCGCCTTCCCCGGAACGCCGGCTTTGCCGCCGGGTGCAACCGCGGGGCCCGGGAAGGCTCGGCGCCGCTCCTCCTCTTCCTGAACCCGGACATCGTGCACCCCCCCGGGAACCTCCGGGCCCTCCTCGACGGCTTCTCCGCCCCGGGGGATGCGGACGGGGCGTGCGGCGTGCTCGTGGGGCCCGACGGGCGCCCCCCCGAGCGTTTCCAGTTCCGCCGGCTCCCCACGCGCACCTGGGCGCTGGCGGAACTGCTGCTTCCTCCCGTCATCCGTCGGCACACCCGGACGTTTCGCCGTCACTTCTGCCTGGACCTCGACGTGGCGGCCCCCGTTGCCGTGGAGCAGCCCGCCGCGGCGTGCTGGATGCTCCGGCGCGACGTCTTCGAGGCGGCCGGGGGGTTCGACGAACGGTTCCACCCCGCCTGGTTCGAGGACGTCGACCTCGCCGCCCGGCTTCACGACCGGGGGAGCCGAACGGTCCGGGTCCCGGGGGCCCGCTTCGTCCACGAAGGCGGCTACTCGGCCACCGCCCTCGGCGAGGGGCCTTTCGCCCGGCACTACTGGACCAACGCGCTCCGGTTCTACCGGAAGCGCTACCCGGTTTTCGGGTGGTTCTACCGCTGCCTGTTTCCGGCGGGCATGCTCTGGCGCTGCCTGGGCTCCCTGTGCGCCCCCCCCGCCCGCGCCGCCTTCGCGCGCCTTTTCCTTCGCTCGCTGGCGCCCGGGATGAAATGACCCGTCATTCGGGGCCTCGATGTGGTTTTCCCGGTTGATCCCGCACCGAACGCAGGATAAAATCGGGTCGTGTGTAATCCCGATCGTCAGGCCGTGGGCTGCAACCGAAATTTTCCCGCGCAGCCCGGCATTTCACCGCAATCTGCGGGTAGGCCGGAGGTGATCGATGGAAGCCCAAACCCCCTCCCGGGACGATGCCATCGACTTTGAGCAGGTGGCTGTCGGCCTGGCCCTGGTGGACGCCCGCTCCGGGCGCTTCGTTCGCGTCAACCAGCGCTACAGCGACATCCTGGGCTACTCCCGGGCCGAGCTGGAAGCCACGGACTGGCAGACCCTCACTCACCGCGACGATCTCCGGGAGGACCTGGAGAAGCACCACCTCCTGGAGGAGGGCCGGATCACCGAATTCAACATGGAAAAGCGTTACGTCCGCAAGGACGGGAGCGACGTCTGGGTGAGCCTCACCGTCTCGCCCTTTCGTCGGCCGGACGGGACGGCGCGGTTTCACATCGCCGTCGCGGAGGACATCACGCGGCGCAAGCGGGCCGAGGCGGCGCTGTTGGCGTCGGAGCAGCGGACCCGGGACATCCTGGACTCCCTGCCGATCGGTATTCATTTCTACCGGCTGGACCCCGGCGGACGGCTGGTCTTCACCGGCGCCAACCCCGCGGCTGACCGGATCCTCGGGCTCGAGAACCGCGCCTTCATCGGGAAAACGATCGAGGAGGCTTTCCCGGGCCTGGTGGGAACCGAGGTGCCCGAGCGCTACCGTGAAGCGGCGGAGAACGGCACGCCCTGGCACACCGAGCAGGTCACCTACCGGGACGGGGTCATCGACGGCGCCTACGAGGTGCACGCCTTCCGGGTCGCGCCCGGCTTCATGGCGTCGTCGTTTCGGGACATCACGGAGCGCCGCCGGTCGGAAGAGACCCTGCGCGCCCTCTCCGCGCGCCAGGAGGCCTTGCTCTCGGCCATCCCCGACATCGTCATGGAGGTGGACACCCGCAAGGTCTACACCTGGGCCAACCGCGCCGGGCTGGCGTTTTTCGGCGACGACGTCGTGGGCCGCGAGGCCGGCTTCTACTTCGAGGGGGACCAGGACACCTACGGCATTGTCCAGCCGCTCTTCGACGGGGCGGAGGACGTGATCTACGTGGAGAGCTGGCAGCGGCGGCGGGACGGCCGCAAGCGCCTCCTGGCCTGGTGGTGCCGGGTGCTCAAGGACGCCCGGGGCGAGGTGGCGGGCGCCATCTCCTCGGCGAGGGACATCACCGAGCAGCGCGCCCTGGAGGAGCAGTTCCTCCAGGCCCAGAAGATGGAGTCCGTGGGGCGGCTGGCCGGCGGCGTGGCCCACGATTTCAACAACAGCCTCCAGGCGATTCTGGGGTACACCGACATGGCCCTGGCCTTGACGCCCCCGGGCAGCCTCCTCCGGGAAGACCTTTCCGAGATCCGCAAAGCGGCCGAGCGGTCCGCGGAACTCACCCGCCAACTGCTGGCCTTTGCCCGCAAGCAGACCGTGAGCCCGGAAGCCCTGGACCTCAACCACACCGTGGCGGGAATGCTCGGCATGCTCCGACGGATCATCGGCGAGGACATCGCCCTGGTGTGGGAGCCCGGGGCGGACCTCTGGGCGGTGGAGATGGACCTGGTCCAGGTCGACCAGATCCTGGCCAACCTGGCCGTCAACGCCCGCGACGCCATTCGCGGCCCGGGGACCCTGACCATCCGGACCGGGAACGTCGTCCTGGGCGAGGGGAGCTGCATGCCTCAACCCGGGACCCCACCGGGGGAATACGTCCTCCTGTCCTTGGGCGACGACGGCTCCGGGATGGACCGGGAGGTCCTCGATCACCTCTTCGAGCCTTTCTTCACCACGAAGGAGACGGGTAAGGGCACGGGCCTGGGCCTGGCCACGGTGTACGGCATCGTCCAGCAGAACCGGGGCGTGATCGCGGTGGACACCGCAACCGGGGTCGGGACCACCTTCCGCATCTACCTTCCCCGGTCCCGGGCGGTCCCGTCGCCGCCCGCCCCGAGAGAGCAACCCCCCGAGGAGGGGATCGAGACGGTGCTGCTGGCCGAGGACGACCGGGCGGTCCTCGACCTCGCCGTCACCGTGCTCCGGCGTTTCGGTTACACGGTCCTGGCGGCCCAGTCCCCCCACGAAGCCGTGGCGCTCGCCCGGGACCACGCCGGGGAGATCCACCTCCTCGTGACGGACGTGGTGATGGGTGGGATGAACGGCCGTGAACTGTGCGACCGGGTCGCCGCCCTCCGCCCGGGTATCCGGACCCTCTTCATGTCGGGCTACCCGGCCGACGCCATCGCCTGCCACGGCGTCCTGGAGGCGGGCCTCCACTTCATCCAGAAACCGTTCTCCGTCAGCGACCTCACCGCCAGGGTGCGGGAGATCCTGGACCAACGCTGACCCCCGGCTTCAACCGGGTTGAACCGAAAAAAAGCCGGCCCCCGAGGGGACCGGCGTGTTGTTTCGGTCGGACGAGAACGGCTTGCCGGCCGGGCCGGCAGGCCGGGAGAAGGTCACGGCGCGTAGGAAACCGTGAGGGTCACACCCGAGAAGGTGCTGTAGGCCCGGATGCCGATGTGCCAAACGGCGGCGGCGGGGTTGGAAACGCTCACGCTCTCGGTGTTGCCGCTCAGGTAGGGCCGGTAGTCGTACGCGCTGGTGGTGGGCTGGGAGCCCTTGCGCACGTACAGGTCGGCGTCGCCGGTTCCGCCGGAGGTTTTGATGGAGAGGGTGGTCATCCCGGTGGGCACCGTGACGGTGTAGTACTTCCAGGCGCCGGTGGAGGCCGAGATGTTGCTCTCGGTGAAGCCGCCGCCGGGGTTGGAGCCGCCCGTGTCGTAGTTGACGCTCAGGGAGGCGCTGGCGAAGGCGGAGTAGGCGTAGAGCCCGATGTAGTAGCGGCCGGCGGTCGGGGCGGCCACGGTGCAGCTCTCGGCGTTGCCGCTCTGGTAGGGCCGGCAGTCGTAGCTGGAGCTGGTGGGCTGGGCGTTGTACTTCGTGTACAGGTCGAGGTCGCCGGTGCCGCCGGTGGTGGCGATCACCAGGTTGGTGGCGCCGCTGGGCACGTCGACGTAGTAGTACTTCCACGCGCCCTGGCTGCCGCTGAGGCCGGTCAGGGTCTGGCCGTCGGAGATGGGCGTCGGGCCGCCCGTGGTGGACACGGTGACCGAGGACGAGGTGGAGCCGGTGGCGCCCTTGTTGTCGGTGACGGTCAGGCTGATGGTGTAGGTGCCGGCGGCCGCGTAGGTGTGGCTCGGGTTGGCCGTGGTGGCGGTCCCGCCGTCGCCGAAGTTCCAGCTGCGGCTGGCGATGGTGCCGTCGCTGTCGGTGCTGGTGTCGGTGCAGGTCACCACCAGGTTGCTGACGGTCTTCGTGAAGGAGGCCGTGGGCGGCTGGTTGACCGTGGTGGAGTAGCTGGCCGTCAGGCTGACGCCGGAGTAGGCGGCGTAAGCGTAGAGGCCGATGTAGTAGTAGCCGGCGCTGGGCGTGGCCACCGTGCAGGACTCGGTGTTGCCGGACTTGTAGGGGCGGCAGTCGTAGGCGCTGGTGGTGGGCTCGGCGTTGTACTTGGTGTAGAGGTCCGCGTCCCCGGTGCCGCCGCTGATGGAGATGACGAGGTTGGAGGCGCCGGAGGGGACGTTGATGCGGTACTTCAGCCAGGTGCTCTTGGCGGCGGACAGGCTCGAAATCGTCTGCCCGTTGGTGATCTCGGTGATGCCCGTGCTCACCGTGACGCTCTTGGTCACGGCGTTGGTGGCCCCGTCGTCGTCGGTCACGGTCAGCTGCACGCTGTAGGTGCCGGCGCTGGCGTAGGTGTGGCTCGGGTTGGCGGTGGTGGACGTGGACCCGTCGCCGAAGTTCCAGGCACGGCTGGCAATGGTGCCGTCGCTGTCGGTGCTGGAGTCGGTGAAGGTCACCGCCAACTGGCTGGCGCTGAAGGTGAAGTTGGCCGTGGGCGGGTTGTTCGCGGCGGAACTCACCGTGACGCTCTTGGTCACGGCGTTGGTGGCCCCGTCGTCGTCGGTCACGGTCAGCTGCACGCTGTAGGTGCCGGCGCTGGCGTAGGTGTGGCTCGGGTTGGCCGCGGTGGAGGTGCCGCCGTCGCCGAAGTTCCAGGCGCGGCTGGCGATCGTGCCGTCGCTGTCGGTGCTGGAGTCGGTGAAGTTCACGGCCAGGTTGCTGGCGCTGAAGGTGAAGTTGGCCGTGGGCGGGTTGTTGGTGCCGCCGCCGCCGACCGTCACGGTCTGGTAGATGGTGGTGAGGTTGAGGCCGGTGACCACCAGGGTGACGCTGCCGGAGGTGAAGGCGTGGCTGAGGGTGACGTTGCCGTTGGCGTCGGTGGTGCCGGTGACCATGGCGGTCCCCTGGCTCAGGGTCACCCGGGCGCCCGCCACGGCCGCGCCGCCGGCGGTGACCTTGGTGGTGAAGGCAACGCCGCTCTGCACGGTGGTGTTGCTCACGGCAATGGTGGTCGGGTTGGCGGTGCGCACCTGCACGCTGGCGTCACCGAAGATGGTCCAGGTCTTGAGGGTGTCCAGGTCGTCGCTTCCGGCGCTCTCGGCGTAGGCCAGGACCATGCCGTTGAACACGGTGCTGCCGAACGTGGTCTTGCCGTAGGTGGTGGAAGTGCCGTCGCCGGGGCCCGCGGCGTAGTCGTACCCGCCGGTGAGCAGGTCGTTCATGTAGTCCTGGCCCCGCATGGGCGGCGTCCAGGGCAGGTTGATGGTGGCCATGAGGACCGCCACCGCGCCGCCGCCGCTCTTGCGCAACCAGCTTTCGGCGAAGCACTCGGTGGTCTTGTGGAAGGTGCCGTTGACGCAGGCCACCGAGTAGATCACCGGCAGCATGTCGCCGTTGGTCAGGGAGGCGACGTTGGAGGTGCTGAAGCCGGAGGTTACCCAGTAGGTGTCGGAGCCGTGGCCGCAGTAGTTGATCACGCTCAGACCGGCATTGACGGCCGTCGCGATGGAACTGGCGGTGGGGCTGCCGTAGGCCTCGGTCACGGCGGTGTAGGTGTAGGGCAGGAGCTTGTTTTCCTTGATGACGTCGATGTGGTCGTAGTCGATCTCGCCGTCGTCACCGGCACCCGCGCCCTCGCTGCTGCCGATGCCCAGGCCCTTGGTGTACCAGGTGCCGCTGGGGCTCTTCTCGTACTTGATGGCCTTGTTGATCATGGTGGTCACTTCGGTGGCGCTGGCGGCGGGGAAGCGGCCGATGATCAGGTCGGGGAAGTTGTCCGAGCCGGCCACGCAGCCCAGCATGGGGTCGGTGGGGGCGCTGCTGCTGGTCCCGAGGTCGGACTTGATGTCCGCCCAGTCGCCCACCAGCTGAACGTACAGCAGGTTGGGGTTGGCGGTGTAGGCGCTCTGGATGTTGGTCTTGACGTTGGTCCCGGTGGCCACCTGCAGGGTGGAGACCTTGAAGCCCTTCTCCCGCTTCCAGGTGATGTAGGGCTGGATGGCGGTGGCGTCGCGGCTGGTGTAGATGACCAGCATCTCGCCGTTTTCGCCCAGTTCGTGGTTGAAGAGCTGGCCGTTCCCGGCGACGTAGTCGGCCTGGGGGTTGTAGTTGATGAACAGGGCGCTGTAAACGCTGTCCATCTCCTTCGTCACGCCCTGGCGCTGGACGATGACGGGGTTGATGCTCTCCTGGGCGGTGTCGGGCACCAGGGCCAGGCGGAGGGTGCGGTGCACCTTCAGCAACCCCTCCCGGGGCATGTACTGCATCGGGCAGACGAAGACGGTCAAGCCGCGGATGTCGCGGTAGATGTAGGGTTCACTGACTTTTTGGGCCTTTTGGGGGTAGATCGGCAGCGACCAGGTCTGCGGGTCGATCCAGTAGGGGATCTCGCCGGGGTTCTGGTTGCGGTAGATCACGCCCTTGGAGGGGAGCAGGGGGTAGTGCAGCTGGACGTATTCGAACTGGTCGTCCAGCACCTGCACCTTGAAGTTCCCCTGGGCCGGCAGCTGCACCGAGGCGCTGAGGACCGGCAGTTCGGCGAAGCCCTTCTCCCGGGTCCAGACGTTGCCGTTGAAGGCGATCTTCGAGAAAGTCTGGCCGTCCGCCTGGTAGGGTTCCACGGCGTAATCCGCCAGGTTGAAGGTCAACACGAGGTTGCCCTGGTCCTGGCAGGTCACGCTGTAACCCTTGTAGGACAAACCCAGGCCGGTGGCCAGCAGCAGCAACAGAAAAACACACGCAAAACGGTTCACACTCATCCCAACCTCCCTTTAATGGTGACGATACATTGATCCCAGAATGAATTCCGTGACGTTATCCCCTAATGACGCAACACATGCTTTTGCATTTGAATAAAGACGAAGGACCGGAAATTGATCTTTCACTGATCCGTAAATTTGGCACGAACTTAACAGGGCAGCCGGTAAAAGTCAAGCAAAAAACCACGAAAAATCGCCCTTCTCGGAGAAAAAATCCAAGTGTGGACAACCGCGGCTTTTGGGTGTGAAGAAGCCCGCCTCACCCCGACGAGGACCGGCGGGTGAGACGGTGTTGACCCGTGGCAGAATGGACAGTGACCGGAAACTGGAACTGGACACCCACCCTCCGGAGGGTGCCTCGACCGCGGTGAACGAGGGGCCCCGTTCATCAGGGTCATTCCTATCCCGAAGGGATTGAAGAAATTAGTCGGCGGGTACTGCCCCGGAGGGGGTGTTCCCGCCGGAAAAGGCGGCCGCAAGGAGGACCGGCGCCCCGGAGGCGGCGCCGGAAACGCGCGGGCCGCCGGGTCGCGGAAGCCCCGTCCGCCGGGGAAGGTTTTCCGGCGCCCCGCCGGGGCGCGCGAAAACCCACCCCGCCCCGTCATCCGGCGGGAGCACCCCCTGCCGGGGGAGCACCCGCCGGCTAAGCTCTTTCGTCCCCCCGGGACGAGACAAGAGTATGGCGGGGTCTTCCGGGAAATTGGGCTCCTGTCTCTCAGGGACGGACACAAGGCCGCGATGTCGCCGGTTTCGGGTCATCGTGTGAATCCGGGCACCCCGGAGGCGGGGCGACCCGTTGAAAGCAAGCTTTCGCGCCGCCTGGCCGCACCCCTGGCGCCCGGCTTTCTTTGCGCGCTTGGCGCCTTGGCGAGATCATAATCAATCCCCGCCCTTCGAACCGGAGGGGCTGGGATGAGACGGCGCCGGGGCGAGCGACCCTTTCAGCAAAACATTGAAATCCAACGGTATTGGTTGGGACGTCAATGCGTTTCCCACGAGAAGGACCCCCTGATTCGCCCATCGCCGCTGCAGCACCACCTGCATCCGCATCGTGTGGTCGAATTCCAGGTTGCTGGACCACAGGTCCAGAACCACCCTGGCCCACAATGGTGCGGAGGACACACCAGCGGCCCTCCCCCCGAGGTCAACAGGAAGATAATTCTTGTGAACGCGGAATAAACAGGTTTCCTGAAAACGGAATGATTCCCCCGGGTTGAGGATCCGCGTCAAATCGCCGGGCGCCGCGGGCTGGTCGAGCCGGCAGCGCAGATGGCTCCAGGCGGGAGTCCGTTCGTCTTCCGGCCATGTGAAAAGATAGTCCGGTGCATCCAGATAATTGCCTTCCAGCGCCTTCTCCCGCGTCGAAGCCAGGTGGATCCCCGCGATCCAGAAGCGAAAGGTCCTTTCCGTACCTTCGTACGGCTGCTCGGCGTCGATCGCGATCAGCGGGGTGGACGTCTCGTTGGTCATCTCGAACTCGAACTCGATATCGAAGTCGAGGTGGTCCGTGTCGGTGTCCCGGGGATGTTTCGGACGCACGGCAGCGGACAGGGCGGTACCGCGCAAGGTGACGCAAAGTCCTCCGATCAGGCCGCATTCCTCCCAACCCCGGGGAACGGTGCTCAGCGGCGTGCAGCACCCCGTGCCGAACCGGAACAGATTCCCCCGATACATCAGCGGCCAGACTTTCCCCTCCGCGGTTTCGACCGACAGGAACTCGCAGTCGAGGTCGGGGATGCGCTCGACCTTCTCCCCCCGGATGCGGTAGGCGCCGTTGAGGGTGGCGCACCAGAGGTCCTCCCCGACCAGGACGGCGTCCAGGATCCGGGTGTCCTCCAGGTATCGCCGGGTCACGGTTTCCCCGATGCCGTAGATCCCTTCCTCTTTGCAGACCCACAAAACCTTCCGGCCTGGAAGGATCACGATGTCTGGGACGCCGTCCAGGAAATCCACGTCCTCTTTGCGGGTGGTTTTCCCAATCCGGAGGATGCAATCGTCCTCGGCCGAGAGCACGATCAGTGTGTTGCCGACGTAACGGGCGGTCCCCCCCCAGGTGCAGTCCACATCCTCCCGACGCACAATTTCATCCTTCCGGACCCGGTACAGCTTTTCCCCGAGGAGCCACGCGCCGCCTTTCGCCGGCAGGACGTCGAGGATGCCCGCGGACGCGGAATCGGTCTCGGGATCGTCCTCGAGCGCGAGAACCTGGCGGAAATCGTTTCCGCGGAGGCGCCAGGCCCCGTCGCGCGTGCCGAACCAGAGGTCCCGGCCCGCCTTCACGATGGTGCGGATTTTCTTCCCGGCCAGCACCGTCCGGACCACCTCCCCGCGGCGGGTCTCCACGGCCCCGTCGGGAGTTGCAACCCAGACGGAGCCGTCAATGGGGAAGAGGCTCGCTTTCCGGGTATTGGTGGACAGGACGGGCCGGACCTCCTTTCCATCGAAGCGGAAAAGCCCGGTGAAGGTCTCGATCCAGGTAACACTTCCGAGGTCCCGGATGTTGCTGACAAACGCTTCTCTCGGGAGGATGTTCCGCACCTGGTCTCCTTCCACCAGCCAGGTGCCGGTTTCCGTGCTCACCCAGGCCCGCCCGGCCGCCTCGTGGACGCCGAACGCGCGCAGGTCCTCGTCCGGGAACCGGCGGAGGGTCTCCCCCTCCAGGCGGCAGGCGCCGCGGGTGGTGACCAACCAGACGGACCCTGCCGCCTTCCAGAGGGACCAGACGGTCTGCCCGGCGGTTCCCGGGACGCGGTGCAGGCCGTCCCGTTCCACCCGCCAGGCGCCGTCCGAGGTGGCCAGCCAGGCGCGGCCGTCCAGTTCCCTCACGCCCAGGACCGTCACCTCCGGGGGGAGGGTCTTGCGCATTTCCCCCCCGTCAGCGGCCGGCGTTGCGGCGACCAGCACCGACTGGAAAAGCAGGAAGGCCATCCAGAGTCTATTCAAAGCAACCTCCGACAGGAACGTTTGCGAATCCTGCTTTGAATTCTATTACAAATCGAACCCCGAACCACACGAACGCATCATTCGGAATTCAGAAAACAGAACCCATAAGGCAGGAGAATGGGACAGCTGTCAGAAGGCCGTCGTCGGGAGACAGGAGAACGGAAATGGCGCTCGGCCTGTTGACCGTGATCGGAGACGCTCCTTCCCTGTGCCTCCGTGCCTTGGCGAGACCAGAATCCGGATCGTCTCCCGCCAAGGCGCCAGGCTCGCAAAGAAAGACCGCTATAAAGCTTGCTTGTGCCGCATACCCCGCCAGCGTGGCCTGCCGCGTCGGCTTAGCCTTTTCCTTCGGTCCCTTCGCGCCTCGGTTTCATCACGGCGCCCACCGCGGCCCGTCATCTCCGGGGCCGGCCTTCCGGTCCAGGGAGCAGCGGCCCGGAACAATCCGCCTTCCCCGCACCCTTTCAGGGTGCATTTTTCCCCCCGCGGCCGCGTTCCGGGGACGAGCCGTCGCCTCGCCGGAGCAAACCCGCCTCGAAGGCGGCGGGAGCAAACCGTTCTTCCCCATTGTGATGCGTTCGCAAAAAGTTCATTTCTCTCACGGGGGCACGGAGAAACGCAAATCGTATTTAACAGAATCAACAGCCCTTATGATTCTTCTCCGTGCCTCCGCGCCTCTGTGAGATCACAACCAGGACTGCTTGCGAGGGCATCAATGGTTGTTCATTTGCCTCTGGAGGCGCTCAAGCCTACAGCCTTTCCCCTCACGGCCGCCCTTTCGGCAGGTCCAGGCGGATCTCGAGGCGCCTGCCGGTGACGGCGGCCCGGCCGCGGAGGCCGAGGCTGTCGACGAAGGAAAGGGTGCCCGCGGGCGAGGGTTCCGCCTTGAGGGTCTCGTCCAGCCCGGCCCGCAGGTTCTCCAGCGCCTGGCGGGCCTGCGCGGCGGCGGGGTAGACCACGGCCAGCCGGCGGCGGTTCTTCCCGTCGGCCTCGCGGTAGACGGCGGCGGCGCCCGTGGCCCGCCCTTTCAGCTGGAGGACGTCCCCCGTCCCCAGGGTGTAGAAGAGGTCCAGGGACAGGGCGCCCCGCAGGAGGCGGAGGCTCCCGGGGACCCGGTCTTTTTCGGGCAGGATCTTCTCGGCCGGGACCGGCACGCCCCGGGGGAGCTTCGCGGCGATCCGCCGGGCGAGGTCGGCCATGACGGGAAGGTTCCCGGGGCTGCCGCCGCCGTTGATCAGGTTGACGAAGTAGGCCCCCCGGACGAACATCAACTGGAAGCGGCCGCCCGCGTGACGCTCGGGCAGCCCCTCGACGCGCTCCTCCTTCCCGCACTTCGCGAGATAGATCGCCAGGGCCGCCGCGGGCTCCGTCATCCGGTAGAGCTCGACCCCCAGTTCGGCCTCGCCTTTCGTGTACTCCCGGACCACCAGCCGGTCGAAACCGCACTCCAGGAAGAGTTCCGCCCCGCCGTTCATGTAGCCGTAGAGTTCGCTCCCCCGGTAGACCCGGTCGATCCCGGTGAGACCCCAGCCCCCCAGGTCGGACGGCGCGGGGAGGAGCCGGACCATCGCGTCCGCAACCGGTGGGGCCTTCTCGGCGACCGGGCCCGGAGGGGCGGGCGCCGCCGGCCCTCCCGCCGACAGCAGGACCGAGACCCCACAGAGCAACGTGATCCGGAGGGGGGAAAGACGGTGTTTCGGGTTCATGGGTTTATCCTCATCGGGCAGACTTCGGACGGACGGGCTCCGTGCACTTCCGTCTCCTTGCAGCCCAAGGGGCATTCTAGCGGGACGGCGCCCCGGGCGCAAGCGCGGCGAGCCCTCTCTCGAAAAAGATGCGCCGGCGGGCGGGTTCTGGTATAATCCGCCTTTGTGCCACACTTCCGCCGGGGGTTTGCATGAGAAAGATCATCCGCCGTTTCCGGGTCGTCCCCAACCTCCCGTTCCGGCTGAACGCGCTCAAGAAGATCGGTTACAACGTCTGGTTCAGCTGGAACCAGGACGCCGTGCTCCTCTTTCACCGGATCGACCCCGAACTCTGGGAGACGTGCTCGCACAATCCCGTTCTTTTCCTGGGATTGTTGAGCCAGGACAAGATCAACGAAATCCTGACGGACGAGGGTTTCCTCTCGCAGATGGACCGGATGGAGGAGATCTTCAACCGCTACATGGACGTCAGCCAGAAGTACGACTACAACCTGGAGCGGCCCACCGACTTCCAGATCGCCTACTTCTCGGCCGAGTACGGCCTGACGGAGAGCCTGGTGCTCTACTCCGGCGGCCTGGGGATCCTCTCGGGCGACCACCTCAAGTCCGCCAGCGACCTCTGCCTCCCCCTCAAGGCCGTCGGGCTCCTCTACCAGAAGGGCTACTTCCAGCAGTACCTCAACAACGACGGCTGGCAGCAGGAGTACTACCCCGCCAACGACTTCTACAACATGCCCGTCCTGCCCGTGCGCAACGAACGGAACGAGGACGTCTGCATCACGGTGGAGATGGCCGGGACCCCGGTCCGCGCCAAGGTCTGGAAGGTCCAGGTGGGGCGCATCCCGCTGTACCTCCTCGACACCAACATCCCCGAAAACCCGCCCGACGTCCGTGACATCACGGCCGAACTCTACGGCGGCGACCTGGAGATGCGCATCCGCCAGGAGATCCTCCTGGGGATCGGCGGCGTCCGGGCGCTTCGGGAACTCGGCATTCACCCGTCGGTCTACCACATGAACGAGGGGCACTCGGCCTTCGCGAGCCTGGAGCGCATCCGGCTCCTCATGGAGGAGCACGGGATCTCCTTCGACGCCGCCCGCGAGGCGGTGTTCGCCAGCAACACCTTCACCACCCACACGCCGGTCCCGGCCGGGAACGACATGTTCCCCCGCTACCTCATGGAGAAGTACTTCACCACCTACGCCCGGCAGTTGGGGATCAGCTTCCAGGAACTCTACAACCTGGGCAGCCTCACGGGCGCCGACGGGACCGAGTCGTTCTACATGCCCGTGCTGGCCCTGCAGCTCTCCGCCCACAACAACGGCGTCAGCCGTCTGCACGGCTCCGTCTCCCGGAAGATGTGGAGCAGCGTGTGGCCGGTGCTCCCCGACCCGGACATCCCCGTCACCCACATCACCAACGGGGTCCACATCCCGAGCTGGATCTCCAACGAGATGGCCACGCTCTACCAGCGCTACCTCGGTCCCAACTGGGCGGTGGACCCCGACCTCCAGCGCGTCTGGGAGCGGGTGGAGCGCATCCCCGACTCGGAGCTCTGGCGCACCCACGAACGGCGCCGCGAGCGCCTGGTGGCCTTCGCCCGCCGGCGGCTCAAACAGCAGCTGACCCGCCGCGGCGCGGCCAAGAAGGAGATCGCGCTCTCCAACGAGGTCCTCAACCCCGAAGCCCTCACCATCGGCTTCGCCCGGCGCTTCGCCACCTACAAGCGGGGCAACCTCATCTTCCGGAACCCCGACCGGCTGTCCGCCATCCTCAACGACCCCGCCCGCCCCGTCCAGATCATCATCGCCGGGAAGGCGCACCCCAAGGACACGCCCGGGAAGGAGATCATCCGCCAGATCATCCACCTGATCAAGCGGGAGGACTTCCGCCACCGCGTGGTGTTCATGGAAGACTACGACATGAACGTGGCCCGCTACCTGGTGCAGGGCGTGGACATCTGGCTCAACAACCCCCGGCGGCCCATGGAGGCGTGCGGGACCAGCGGCATGAAGGTGACGCCCAACGGCGGCCTGAACATGAGCATCCTGGACGGCTGGTGGGACGAGGGTTACAACGGCGAGAACGGCTGGGCCATCGGCCACGGCGAGGAGTACGTGGACACCGAGTACCAGGACGAGGTGGAGAGCGAGTCCATCTACACCCTCCTCGAGCGGGAAATCGTCCCGCTGTTCTACGAGCGGGGCATGGACAACCTCCCCCGCGGGTGGATCCGGCTGATGAAGACCGCCATGAAGAACCTCATCCCGCAGTTCAACACCCACCGGATGGTGGAGGAGTACGTGGAGAAGTTCTACGTGGAGGCCGCCCTCCAGTGGCAGATCCTCTCGTCGGAGGGGTGCGCCCGGTCCCGCGAACTTGCCCAGTGGAAGCGGAAGGTCCGGGAACAGTGGAACAAGATCCGCATCCTGGACGTGTCCTACAACCGGAACGGGGATTACCCCATCGGGTCCACCATCCGCGTCACCGTGGAACTCGATCTCGGCGGCCTGTCGCCGGACGACGTGGAAGTGGACGTCTACTACGGCCCCACCGACACGAACGACGAGTTCATCGAGCGCGAGGTGGAACCCCTCCTTTTCATGGGGGACTCCCCCGCGGGGGTTCACCGGTTCTCCGGCGAGATCCGCTGCATCAAGACCGGCAAGTTCGGCTTCGCCATCCGGGTGCTGCCCTTCCACAGCCTGCTGGTCTCCCAGCTCGCCATGAACCTCACCCACTGGGGCTGAGGGACCTCCCCCCGCCCGGGGAGCGGCCCCGGCCGGTGGGTTTTGCAAAGGAGTCGTGTTGAAACAGCGTGTCGTCCGGTGGCTGTGGTGCCTCGCCGTCGTCCCCCTTCTGGGGGGGGGCGGCGGTCACGCCCAGGTCCCCGAGAAGAAGACCCTCTTCACCCGTTACGACATCTTCGTCGAATACCACCGGTCCGGGCGGTACGAGAGCGACGTCCGCAAGGTGTTCGGCCAGGCGGCGGAGTACCTGAGAAACCGGACCGCCGAGCTCAAGGACGCCCCACGGGACGAGGGGACGCCCGAAGAGGAAGAGAAGGACACCCCCGACCGGAAGGACGCGGGCAATCGGCAAAACGAGGCGCCCGCGGACGGGGGTCCGGACGGGGACAAGGGGAAGAAGGAGAAGGACCGGGACGCCCGGGCGGGCGACGGGGCGGGGGCACGGTCATCGGATGGCGACGGCGACGGGGACCGCCCGGAGGGAAAAGGCGACAAGGCCCACCGGGATCGGAAGCCGAAGCTGGCGGTCATCCTGTCGGTGGACGAAACCTGCCTTTCGAACTGGAACGAAATGCTCCGGTGCCGTTTCGAGAGGGTCCCCTCGCACCTGAGGGCCTGGGCGAAGGAGCGAAGGGCCACGGCGATCCCGGCCGCCCTGGACTTCTTTCGCGAGGCCCGCGCCCGCAAGGTGGCGATCTTCCTGGTCACCCGGCGGCCGAAGTCCCTGAAGAAGGACACGGAAGAAAACCTGGAATCCCAGGGTTTCGACCACTGGAAAGACCTGGTCCTCCTCCCGGACGACTACGCGGAGCCCTCGACGGCCCCGTTCAAGACGGCTGCCCGGAAGGAAATCGAAATGAAGGGTTACGTCATCATCGCCAACATCGGCGATCACGACAGCGATTTGACGGGGGGCTACGCCGAGAGGACCTTCAAGCTGCCGAACCCGTTCTACAAGATCCCCTGAGTCAGGCCACCGCGACGGCGGCCTTGCGGCGCTTCCGCCCGTTCCGCTTCTCCAGCCCGAACTTCATGAACTTGTAATTGAAGACCCGATAGGTGGTCTTGAGGTCGCGGGCGGCCTTCAGCTTGATCCAGTTGTTCCGCTCCAGGGCTTCCAGGATCATGAGGCGCTCGATGGCGTCGATCTTCTCGCAGAAGGACAGGGTATCGTTGTCGACGATGGCATTGACTTGTTCTTTCATGGCTCTCTCTCCATCCGGATTTCCCCCACGGGGAAAAGAGGTATATTTACACGATGATTTGCCGTTTGTCAAATCTGAAATACGGATGGTATAATGTTTCCCATCGTGCGGGCCGCAGCCTTGCGCACGGAAACCGGAGCCCTTTGCCGATGCTATTTCCCGAACCCGAAAGACGCGAACGCTTCCCCGTCACCCGCGATTGGATCTATCTCAACCATGCCGCCGTGGGGCCCCTCCCCTCCCACGTCCTCGACGCCTCCCGTCACTACCTCGGGGAGGCCTCGACGAAGGGCGAGAAGCACTGGGAGCGGACCCAGCCCCTGGCGGAGTCCCTCCGCGGGGCCCTGGCCGGGCTCCTCGGCGTCGACCCCGAGGAGATCGCCTTCACCCGCAACACGTCCGAGGGGCTGTCCATCCTCGCCTTCGGCCTTGACTGGCGGGAGGGCGACAACGTGGTGATCCCCGACAGGGAGTTCCCCTCCAACGTCTACCCCTGGCTGGCCCTGGGGCGGCGCGGGGTCAAGACACGCCTCGTCCCGCTCACGGACGGCGGCTTCACCGTGGACGACGTGCTCCGCCACACCGACGGGCGCACCCGGGTGGTCTCGGTCAGCTCCGTCCAGTTCCACAACGGTTTCGTCGCGGACCTGGACGGCCTCGGCCGGGCCTGTCGCGAACGCGGCATCCTCTTCTGCGTGGACGCGATCCAGCAGCTGGGGGCCTTCCCGCTGGACGCCCGCCGGTCCGGTGTGGATTTCCTGGCGTGCGGCGCCCACAAGTGGCTGATGAGCGGCGAGGGGACCGGGTTCCTCTACTGCCGCCGTGACCTGGCGGAGCGCCTGTCGCCCGTGCTGGTGGGGTGGGCGGGCGTGAGGAACTGGGAGGATTTCCAGATCCACCCGCTCGCGTTCCGGGAGGGGGCCCTCCGCTTCGAAACCGGGAATTTCAGCGCCATCGGCGTGCACAACCTGCACGCCTCCCTCTCCTGGATGCAGGCCGTGGGGATGGACCGGATCGCCGCCGCCGTCAGGGCTGTCGCGGGGGAGGTCCTGCGCCGGGCCGTGGACCGGGGGTTCAGGATTCTGGGTCCGTCCGCGGAGGCCGTCAGCGGGATCGTGTCCTTCGCCCCGCCCGGCGCCGACCCGGAAACCCTTGCGGCGAAACTGGCGGAGCGGGGCGTCCAGGTGTCGAAACGCAACGGGGCCCTGCGGGTCTCCCCCCACTGCTACAACACCCGCGACGAGGTGGACGCGCTCTTTGACGCCCTCGACGACATCCTGCGCGGAGACTGAACACCGGGGGGCGCCCCCGCGGCGGGGCCGGCGATCCGCGCGGCGTCCACCGAACGAAACCAACCGAACTCACCGACCGAGGAGATAGGCATGAAGATCCTGACAGCTGAACAGATGCGAGAAGTCGACCGCAAGACCATGGAGGACATCGGCATCCCGGGGACCATCCTCATGGAGAACGCCGGCATCCACGTGGTGGAGATCATGGAGGAGCACTTCGAGCACTTCGGGTCCCTGAAGGTGGCCGTGGTTTGCGGCCGCGGCAACAACGGCGGCGACGGGTTCGTCATCGCGCGGCAGCTTTACATGCGCGGCATGATCCCCCACGTTTTCCTGACCTGCCCGTCCGAGGAACTCAAGGGCGACGCCCGGGCCAACTTCGAGATCCTGCAGCGCTACCGGGAGATCCCCGTCTACGAGATCCCCGACGAGGAGGCCCTCAACGCCCTGGACATCTCCCTCGACGCCTTCCACGTCATCGTGGACGCCATCCTCGGGACCGGGCTCCGGGAGCCCGTGGAGGGCTACCTCGGCACGGTGATCCAGGCCATCAACAGTTCCCCCGCCAACATCGTCGCGGTGGACATCCCCTCGGGCCTGTTCGCCGACGAGTACCGCCCCGTCGAGAACGCGGTTTTCGCCGACATCACCGTGACCTTCACGGCTCCCAAGCCGGGCCTGCTCCTCGGGGAGGCCTACTCCTACGTGGGGGACCTCTACACCGTCTCCATCGGCTCCCCGGACTTCCTGCTGGAGACGCCGGAGCACCGGTTGAACGTCATCACCCCGGAAGACTTCGAGATTCTCGTGATGCCGCGGAAGAAGGACACCCACAAGGGAAACTACGGTCACGTCCTCATCGCCGGGGGGAGCACCGGCAAGACGGGCGCCGTGCGGATGGCCGGCCTCGCGGCGCTCCGGACCGGTGCGGGACTGGTGACGGTGGCCGTCCCCGACGAGGTGGCGCTTTACGTCAACGCGGACTGCCCCGAACTCATGACCGAACGCACCGGTGCCGGGGGCTTCCGCGGCAAGGGCGCGTCCGACCGCCTCCTCGCCATGCTGGCCAACCGCGACATTCTCGCCCTCGGGCCCGGGCTGGGGACCGACGAGGCCACCACCGCCCTGGTCCTCGACCTGATCCCCCGCCTGGATGTGCCCGCCATCCTGGACGCCGACGCCCTCACCTGCCTGGCGAAGGACAAGTCGGTCCTGGAGAAGGCCCACGTTCCGCTGGTCCTGACGCCCCACCCCGGCGAGATGGCGAGGCTGCTGGGCTGCGCCACCGGCGACGTGCAGGAGGACCGGGAGGGCATCTCCACCGAGTTCGCCCGCAAGTACGGCGTCTACCTCGTCCTCAAGGGCTTCCGCACCCTCGTCGCCGAGCCCGACGGGCAGGTCTGGATCAACCTGACGGGGAACCCGGGCATGGCCACGGCCGGTTCGGGGGACGTGCTCTCCGGGATCCTCGGCGCCTTCTGCGCCCGGATCAACCACCGGAACGCCGAGGCCTGGGGCATGGCCTGCCGGGCGGGCGTCCACATCCACGGGCTGGCCGGCGACCTGGCGTCCAAGGAGGTCTCGGAAGAATCCCTCATCGCCGGGGACATCATCCGCTTTATCGGGGCGGCCATCCGGCAGGTCAAAGAGGAAGAGTGAGCGCTTGAGCACCGCCCCGGCCCCCGTCCCCCTCCGGATCGTCAGCGCGTCGGAGCGCGAGACCTTCGAGTCCGGGCAGCGGCTTGCCGCCGAGCTGGGCGCCGGGCAGGTCGTGCTCTTCCAGGGGGACCTGGGCACCGGGAAGACCGTCTTCATCCGCGGAATCTGCGCGGGGCTGGGTTGCGACCCGCGCGACGTCCGCAGCCCCTCCTTCACCCTGGTCAACGAGTACCGCGGCGCCTGCCGGGTCCTCCACGCGGACCTTTACCGGCTGGAGCACCCCGAGGAGATCGACGGCATCGGGATCGACGATCTCTGGGAATCCGGTGCGCTGGTCCTGGTGGAATGGGCGCAGCGGCTGCCTTTCGTCCCCCCGGGGGCCCGGGTGGTGACCCTCCGTCACCTCGGCGGCGACGAGCGGGAAATTTGCGTCGAGTCACCGGCCCCCTCCCCGGAGTAAGCCGGATTCGCGTTCATTCGCGTGATTCGCGGGTAAAATGCGGCTTTTTGCGGGGGCGTCAAAGAAGTCCTGGGTGAAAATCAGCCAGATCCGGCCCCTCTCGATCACTCGGCTGGGAAAGCGGATCGCCCGGATCACCCCCGAGGAACTCGACGCCGTTGTGGAAGGGCTCAACGAGATCGTCGGGAGTTGAGGGCAACACCCGGACGCCGGTTCCGTCAATGGGGCCACAGCGGGAATGCCGTGGAAAGGTGGATTCCCCCCCGACATCGCCACCTGTGTAGTACCGGCTTCAATGGGGCCACGGCGGGAATGCCGTGGAAAGCCGACGGAAGCGTCAACGGCGTGCCGTACTACACCAAGCTTCAATGGGGCCACGGCGGGAATGCCGTGGAAAGCGCTCGCGGTCGACGCCACGGCTATCCTGTTGGTCCAGCTTCAATGGGGCCACGGCGGGAATGCCGTGGAAAGCTCCCCGCCCCATGCCCCCCGGCGGGGCCGACCATGCTTCAATGGGGCCACGGCGGGAATGCCGTGGAAAGTTTCAAGTTGTGCCTGAACCACTACCCTCATTCCCCCGCTTCAATGGGGCCACGGCGGGAATGCCGTGGAAAGGAGCAAACTCGTCGCGACCGGCCTGAAACAGATCCCGCTTCAATGGGGCCACGGCGGGAATGCCGTGGAAAGACGGCGGGGCCGTCTACATTACCGGCGGCACGCACCAGCTTCAATGGGGCCACGGCGGGAATGCCGTGGAAAGTCGGCCCCCTGATACTGATACTTGTCGTCGTCCCGTTGCTTCAATGGGGCCACGGCGGGAATGCCGTGGAAAGGACGACACGACCCCGAAAAAACTCCTGGCCGACCTGTAGCTTCAATGGGGCCACGGCGGGAATGCCGTGGAAAGTACCAACACCGCTAGACGTTACATTTAACTGTCCAGTGCTTCAATGGGGCCACGGCGGGAATGCCGTGGAAAGCAAACCGCACAAAAAAGAAAGTGTAAATCTTGAAGGCTTCAATGGGGCCACGGCGGGAATGCCGTGGAAAGCTCAGGAAAACCTTGCAGGCCGAGATGGAAGTCCTGCTTCAATGGGGCCACGGCGGGAATGCCGTGGAAAGCTGGGAGCGGAAGGGCGACAAACGCCGGAAGACTGCGCTTCAATGGGGCCACGGCGGGAATGCCGTGGAAAGCTCATGACTTCCTCCTATAGGTTGGCAATGATGGCGTCGCTTCAATGGGGCCACGGCGGGAATGCCGTGGAAAGGATAATAATTGGAAACTTTGGGCAGGCTTTTATAACGCTTCAATGGGGCCACGGCGGGAATGCCGTGGAAAGTTAGCAGTCAGCTTCTTCCCATACCCCAGCTTCCCTTGCTTCAATGGGGCCACGGCGGGAATGCCGTGGAAAGTTCCGCTTGCCGTGCAGGTGGTCACGGCGGCGGCTCAGGCTTCAATGGGGCCACGGCGGGAATGCCGTGGAAAGCAACCGGCCCGCCCTCTTCACGGAGAAAAAGAGCCTCGCTTCAATGGGGCCACGGCGGGAATGCCGTGGAAAGCCCGGCGGGCAGGCACGCCCATCCCCCGACGATCTCGCTTCAATGGGGCCACGGCGGGAATGCCGTGGAAAGCATGAAATCTCTGGGCATGTTGCCTGCCACTGATGAAGCTTCAATGGGGCCACGGCGGGAATGCCGTGGAAAGTAAGATACTGATTAGCACCGTCTTATTAAGTCTAAAGTGCTTCAATGGGGCCACGGCGGGAATGCCGTGGAAAGTCTGGCCGTGGCCGAGGCAGCAGAGGTAGCAACCGACGCTTCAATGGGGCCACGGCGGGAATGCCGTGGAAAGCTCGAGCACGATGCAACAGCCCTGCTGCTGCTCCAGCTTCAATGGGGCCACGGCGGGAATGCCGTGGAAAGACGGGAGTCGCTGGCGAGGGAGTAGATCTTCGTGTAGCTTCAATGGGGCCACGGCGGGAATGCCGTGGAAAGGGCTCGATCCTTGCGTAAGCGGGCCAACGCAATCTGCTTCAATGGGGCCACGGCGGGAATGCCGTGGAAAGAAAGCGGCTTTGATCTTTTCGCGCGTCTCGGGCGTGCTTCAATGGGGCCACGGCGGGAATGCCGTGGAAAGCCGAGATAGACAAAACCTGGCTCAGCCACCATCTGATGCTTCAATGGGGCCACGGCGGGAATGCCGTGGAAAGTCCGCGATCAGCAGGTGGACGGGTGGGGCGTTTTCGTGCTTCAATGGGGCCACGGCGGGAATGCCGTGGAAAGTTGACAATAACCGATTGCACCGTGCCGACTTCCGTTGCTTCAATGGGGCCACGGCGGGAATGCCGTGGAAAGGACGCTGGATCTGTCGCGTGGAACCCCCCATAAAGCGCTTCAATGGGGCCACGGCGGGAATGCCGTGGAAAGCCGATCTGTTCCACGCAATCCTCACAGGCGCAGTAAGCTTCAATGGGGCCACGGCGGGAATGCCGTGGAAAGCTCGACGAACGCCGCGGCTCCTGGCTCATCACCACGCTTCAATGGGGCCACGGCGGGAATGCCGTGGAAAGACCGCCCTGGGCGCCCCGATGATCGACGCGACGGCGCTTCAATGGGGCCACGGCGGGAATGCCGTGGAAAGTCGTGTCCCAGCTCAAGCTGCAACGCGATAAAGCGGCGCTTCAATGGGGCCACGGCGGGAATGCCGTGGAAAGGGGACCAGCTCGATCTACGTCGGGGCGAAGACATTCTCGCTTCAATGGGGCCACGGCGGGAATGCCGTGGAAAGTCGTGGAGTGGGACAAGCGCGGCCGGCCGCGGACCCGCTTCAGTGGGGCCACGGCGGGAATGCCGTGGAAAGGTTCCTCCTGGTCGCCCAGGAGAAGGGCGCGCCCTAGCTTCAATGGGGCCACGGCGGGAATGCCGTGGAAAGTGGGAGGTGGGTGGGGGACCCTCCCG
>JAGNHB010000039.1 GCA_018001935.1 Acidobacteriota bacterium | reverse complement strand
GCCACTTTCGCCTTGAACTCCGGACTGTGCCGCCGTCTCACTCCTCCCATCTTGCTCGCTCCTTTCTTGACTTCCTGCCCTCGAATTTTAACTTAACCCTCTGTCCAGATTCTGGGGAGCATTATATATTGCCAATCTATACATGCCCGAAGAACTGCTTCGCTTCCGAGATAAGTATGAGTCAAGAATCTATCCATATAATCCGACAAGAAAACCAGGGTCAGGAGATGTTGAACGGTTTCGTGAGTTTATTTTGCGTCTCCTGAGAAAGCAAGATAATACGTTTATTGAATTTCATGAAGCTGTTTCTCCATGTTTAAAAGAAAGCATAAGGCAAGCATTGAAGTCATCCAATGATTATGAGGTTAGGGAATGGTTAATTTGGTATCTAAAATAGGCTTACATCCCTTCATAGGGAAGCAACTTTTTGATGTAATCACTTCTGGGATGTATGATAATCCCTTGATGATATATAGGGAATATATTCAGAACTCTGTGGATTCTATCGACCAAGCCATAAGCGATGGAGTCATTCTAAAAGATGATGCACAGATTTCCATTACGCTAAACGGAAAAGATCGCAACATAATAATAGAAGACAACGGATATGGGATTTCCAATGAAATTGCTCATGAAGTTCTTATCAATGTCGGTTGTAGTCCAAAAGAAGGGACAGATCAACGAGGATTCCGTGGCATTGGGCGGCTAGGTGGATTAGCATATTGCGATGAATTGGTTTTCGAGACACGTTCTCCGGGGGATGAACATATATCAGTTATACGATGGAACCGCAAGGAATTCGAATCAAGAACTAATTCAGCTCAGAGCCATATAACCATGGCTGAAATTATTACTTCTTTTGTTTCAGTGGAACATCAGGGAATTTCCCTGAATTCACCACCAAATTTTTTCAGAGTCACACTGCGCAATGTTCATTCATTCCATTCCGATTTGTTAATGAACTTCAAAGTAGTTTACGATTATCTAGCCCAATGTGCTCCTGTTCCTTACAACAAGCAGGTTTTTCATCACGCTGAAGCAATAGAAAACTCTCTATCAGGGATTAAGGACTTCAAATCCTACCGTATCATATTGAACAATCATCAGATTTTTCGGCCATACAAAGATGAAATCAAGATTTCTGAGCATTGTTCAGATCAAATCCATTCTATAGAATTTATTCAGTTCAAAGGAGTAGATTCCGAGATAATTGCTCTTGGTTGGTATGCAAGAACTAGCTTTTTGGCAAGTCTACCCACCGTATTAAACATTAAAGGAATTAGGGTACGTCAAGGCAATATTGAGGTCGGAGGAGAACATTTCTTAGATGATAAATTCTCTGAGGCGAGATTTTCCGGATGGCAGATAGGAGAGATTCATATTGTTGATCGATCATTGATACCTAATGCAAGAAGGGATAGTTTTGAGCATACGCCTCTGTTCGAACGGTTTCTAGAGCAATTGAACTTTTTGGGGCGTCATCTAAGCAGCACTTGCAGAAAGTCTTCTAATGCACGAATAGCTAATCTTAGAATCCAGAATTGCTTGTCACACATCAACGAAATCCATGATAATTCGTTTACTTACATTGACACAGAACACTACGAACAGGCATTCAAGAGAGCTCTTGGCACATTGCAACAGGTTGAGAAGGCATATGCTAGGTATTGTTCTGACGAGATGAAACAACGCCTAATCACACATAAACAAACAGTAGAAAAATATTCAAATAGTCCTTTGCTTCTAGATCATGTGTTAGACATGAGAAAATTGAGAAGATTGGATCAAAAGGCTCTACTAAAGAGAGTTGCAAAAGCGATAGTTGCAGACTATAGGTCTTACTGTAAACCGGAAGAAATTTTAAAAAGAGTTTTTTCTGACTTTATCAAGCCCAAATACAAAAACCACTCGCACACAAGCGAAAATAGTTAACACCTTTCCCTGCTGTCCCATTAACTTTTCGCCCAGAAGGCCCTTACCCTACTAATGATTAGAGATGGATTCGGTAGTACATTGCATCGATTTGAAATCTGATTTACCATGGTTTGATATCGCGCTGGGAGCCGTTCGGTTCCATCCGCCACCCCCAGGGGGCGAAATCGGTAGGCATCTCGCCCCTCGACCCGGCCAGGTGCGCCCGCCCGGACCCCAGGGCGGCCGACAGCAGGTCGAAGAACTTGTCCACGGGGTCAGCCATCCGTTGGTAGTCGGCCTGGGCCACCACGCCCGTGGTGAAGACCTCCCAGGCGTCGTCCCAGCGACGGGTGTACTCGGTGTCCGGGATTGCCTGGGACTCCCGGGCAAAATCCAGGAAAATCTGGAAGCCCGCGGCCAGTTCCGCAAACGCGGACGGGGCCCGTAGGTGGTCCCCCAGTTGGAGAAATTGGTTGCGGAATTCCCGGGCCAACCGGGCCCGCTGTTCGAAAACCCGGTCGTGATTTCGGGCGACCCAGTGAATGAAGGCCGCCAGGCATTTTTCGTAGGAACCGTCCGCCGCGTCCTCCGCGCACTGCGCCCAGACCCTGGAGACCCGCTGGCGCTCCGCCGACCCCTGCCGCGGCGGCGGCTCCATCTCGAGGAGGACGAGCCGCGCCCGGATGCTCTGCCCTTTCGGGACGTCCTCCCCCGTGGACAGGACCAGGCCCCGGGGCGGCCGGGCCTGCCGGATGGAGAGGTCGGAGTTCAGGCGCCCGCGCCCGGCGTGGTTCCCGATGGCGCGAAAAAGCCGGGCGGCCTCCCGGTGGAGGTGGGCGCCGTCAGTGCCCGTCTCCGGGGCGAAGTCGTCCACCACGAACACGCAGTCCTTCAGCATAAAGGCATAGCGCTCGTTGCAGTTCCCCGTTGACGCCCAGCTGCCCGGCAGCCGCCGGGGGTCCATCCGGCGCCCGAAAAAGCTCTGGATTCGGGCCGCGAGTTCGGACTTCCCGCTGCCGGTCCGGCCCGTCAGGTGAATGCCGAAATCCACCTCGCCCAGGACGGACCGGAAGACGCCCGCCACCAGCGGGACGAGGTTGGCCGGGGGCCCGGATTCCAGCAGGTGGAGGACTTTTCGCGTGCACGCCGGGGTCTCTTCCGCCGAAGGGATTTCCTGGAACGCGAAACCGGCCAGCGGCTCCGGGAGTTCCACCGTGACGCCGGGCACGGGGCCGTCCGGCCCGATGGCGCCGAGGGCGTGGAGGAAGATCTTCTGCTTCTGGTAGTGGGCCCAACCGGTGTGGACGAAGACGAAGTTCTCCCGGGTTTCCCCGAGCGAGAGGGACTGGATCGCCGCGCGGGCCCGGTCCTTGACCGAGATGCCGGCGGAGACGATCGCCCCCGGCCCCAACCGGTACGCCCAGTTCAGGCTCGAGAACTGCGTCGCGGGGACGGTGACGACGGTCTGGCGGCCCTGGCAATGGCAGGTGATCTCGTACTGCTCGCTCCACTCGACGCCGTCGTCGAGGAAGGTTCGCCCGGTGATCAGGGCGGTGAAGTTGGTCAGCTTGTAGCGCTCCACGTTGCCGTCCCGGCCCTCGCGGAGCAGCCAGACCCCCGTACTGGTCGCGGCGTAACAACCGTGCCGGTGTGTCTCGGCCCCGTACTCGTCGATGTTGTCCACGCGTGTCGGGGGGAGGTCGTCATCGGGGGAATCCCCCCCGCCTTCCAGCAGGTCCGCGATGACTTTGCCCAGGGCTTCGGTGCCGATCCGGAGGCCCAGGTCGTTCCAGTCGCTCTCGCCGGGTTGCAGGCCCGGGGGGAAGAGCGCCCGGCCGTTGACGCCTTGCGCCGCCTCCTCGGCCTGGCGCCGGCCGGGGTTCCCCGCCGTCTCGTGGTCGTCGTCGCCGAACACAACGAGGGGGCACCCCGGGTAATTCCGGTGGGTGATTCGGGCCGCTTCCGGGAGGTTCCCCGCGTCGAAGGCCATCGCCACCGGCATCCCGGTGGCCAAGTGGACGGAAGCGGCCGTGGCGTACCCCTCGGCCAGGCCGATGGGCGAGAGGCCGTCCGGTTCCCCGATCAGGTGGACGCAGCCGGCTTTGCACCCGCCCGCGAGGTAGCGCTTCGCCCCGGCGGGGTCGATGAAGGCCAGGGTCTGCAGTTCCCCCTCGGCGTTCCGGGCCGGGATCACCAGGGTCTCTCCCCGCCGGCGGAGCCCGTAAGGGCGGACGCCTTTCCGAACGAGGTAGGGGTGGTCCCCCCGCTCTGGGCCAGCATTTTCCCAGATCTCCCGTGCCCGCTCCCGGGCCGCCCCCTGTTCCGCCTGTCTCGCCTCCTGCCGGGCCCAGCGAGCCTGCACCATCCGGCGGCGGAACTCGTCGCGCTCCTCGGGGCGCAGGGAAGACAGCTCCCGGTGAGACCACTTGTGACTCTCTCCCGACTTCCAGGAGCCGAACGCCCCCGAGGGGATCCCTTCGGGGTGGTAGATCAGCCAGCCCGATTTCCGGCCACGCTTTTCCCCCGGGGTGTCGAAGCGGTGCAGCCGGCCGTCCGGGACGACGTCCGGCCTGCCCAGCCCCTGCGCTTCCAACCGGTCCTTGAAGGCCTCGACGGGGTCGGCCATGCCTCACCTCCGGCGGGCCCAGCGGGCAGCCCTGGGGCGATACCGTCTCAAGCGCTTCGGTTCCCGGCACGACTCACGGGCCGGCGGCAGGTTCGACCTCGACCGCCGGTCGGCCCCAGTGCGAACATCGGGCCGCTCGAGATCGCCGGATGCGTCTTCCCCCCGCCCGGCCGGGTGACGGTCGTTTTTCCTGGGCATGACGGCCCCTCACCTCGACAGAAGGGGGGCGGCACAGCTCAGGGCGGTCAGCAGGTCCCGGATGTCCTCGACGCGCCACAGGGTCAGGCGGCCGAACTTCACGGGGCGCGGGAAGCGGCCGTCCTTGACGCCCTCGTACCACGTGGTCTTCGAGACCGGGATGATGGGGGGGATGCCCCGCCGCGGGGCGCCGATGATCTGGTGCAACCGGAGGAAACCGGCCTCGGGGATGAAGTGATAGCCCATTTTTCGTCTCTGTCCGCGAAAATTCGGGAGGGTCCCGGTGCGGACAAGGCGATTGTCCCAAGAAGAAAACCGCGTCGTCTAGTGGAGCTGGCCGCCAGCGGTAGTAGCGCTAGCGGCTAGGTCCACCACTTTTTCCTTCAGGTAGCGGTTGTAGTAGGGGAGGATCCATCTGGTGTAGATCGTTCTGAAGGCATTCTCCTCGTCCCCGTACAGGCAGGGGGCGTGCAGCTCCCGGGCTTTCTCGATCGCGCTTTTCTGCAGCGAACGCGCCGCCTGGCGGACGCTCGCCCACCGGCGCTTTTTCCAGACCGCCCGGAACTCCCGCAGGACCCACAGCCGAACTTCCCGGGTCGGCCGGTTCCGGACCTGCCCCCCCCGACGGCCCAGGTCCGCCATCTCGCGACGGTTCATCGCGACGGCCTCATCCGGCTGGCTCACCGATTGCTGTTGGAGCTGCTCGGCGTGGCTCGCCGCCTCGTAGAACTCCTCGGAAAAACACCGCATGTTTTCCCGGGCGTTCGCGTATTGCCGCCGCTCGTCGGCGTTCGCACCCGAAGCCTTGTCAGGCTTGAGCGGGTTCGCCCTGTCCTTGAGCCGGGTGACGCGTTCCATGGCGATGACCACCGCGGCCGCCTTGTACAGGGCCCAGGCCGCGAAGTACTCGAAGGGCCTGGCGTTCGGGATTCCGGCTTGCGGGGCACTCAGGTCAGCGGTCCGGTCCTTCAGGATTTCGAGTTCTTCCGCCGCCGGAAAGCCGGGCGAGGCATTGCCGCCGCTCGACGGGTCCCCGGCACCCGGCGCCGCCCCTTCTGTCGATTCCATCCAATCGAGTTTCAGGGCCTGGATGAACCGGACCGCCTCGACCAACTCCGGAAGGGTCCGGCCCTTCACCAGCGAGCGAACGGCCTGCACCGTCGACCGGAAAACCTCGTTCGCCGCCTCGGGGACCTCGCCCTGGAGGGGGTCCCACTTGGAGAACGCATAGAGGTGGTTCATTTCTGACCTCTCAGTTTGTCGAGGTAGTCCGCCCACTTCTGCATCATCCGCCGGCGCTCCGGCAGGTGCTCGGCATGGTTGTAGGCAGCCCGGACCTTGTTCCGTTCACCGTGGGCCAGCTGCCGCTCGATGGCATCGCGGTTGAAACCCATCTCGTTCAAGAGAGTGTCCGCCATGGCTCGGAACCCGTGGGCCGTCTGTTCGTCTCCCCGGTACCCTAAGCGGATGAGGGCGGAACGAACGGTGTTCTCGGACATCGGGCGTCCGTCCTTCCGGACGGATGGGAAGACGTATCGTCCTTTCCCTGTCACCGGATGAATATCCATCAACACTTCCACGGCTTGGCGAGCCAGGGGAACGATATGCGGGGGCAGCGTTTTCATTTTCATCCTCTTCCCGGGGAACCGGATTTCGGGCACATCGAAATGGATCATGGCCCACTCGAGGCTTCGGAGTTCGCCGGGTCGAAGGATCAGGTAGGGTGTGAGGCGCAACGCGGCCCTCGTCAAAATGTCACCGGTATAACCATCCATTGCCCGGAGAAGGATGCCGATCGCCTTGGGATCCGTGAGCGTCGCGCGGTGTTCCTCTTGGTGGGGGGTCAAAACATCCGACAATCCCAACGCGGGGTTGACCCCGACCAGGCCCTTCGCGACAGCGAAACGGAACACTTTCCCGAACAATTGCAAAACCCGGTGTGCCGTGTAAGCGCTCTTTGCCTCCACCCGGTGACAGACGGAGAGGATTTCGGGTGACGTCAATTTGCCCATGGGGCAGCCACCTACATACGGGAACACCCATTTTTCCAATCGCCGCAAGATACCGGTTGCGTAATCCGGCGTCCAAGCCTTGGCGGCCATGGCCTGCCACTCCCGGGCGACCACTTCGAATGTGGCCAAATCCGCTTCCTGAGCCGCTTCCTTGGCCTTTTTTACCTGGACCGGATCCCGTCCCTCCCGCTTCAGCTTCAGGGTATCATCCCGCTTGTCCCTAGCCTCCTTAAGACTGATCAAGGGATACTCACCGAAGGACAGCGTCACCCAGCGGTCTGAAACTTTGATATCCATTCGCCACAACCGGGACCCATTTGGTTTGACGAAGAGATATAGTCCGCGACCGTCAGCCAGTTTATAGGGCTTCTCCCTGGGCTTGACCTGCCGGACCTGGACATCGGTCAGGGCATCGCGTTTCCGTTTAGGCATCGTCAGATCCTCCCGATTAGGGTACCACTCTTCCGAGAGACCACTGGTCCCCTGAATAATACCCTATTTAATGGCGGATTTCAAGGGACTCTCCCGGCCGTGGACGGACTGCCGAAAAATCAAAAGCCCTTGATTTCTCAAGGGCTTTGTTCTTCGGCGAACGTTGTCGGACTTGTCAAATGGAGCCAGAGAAGGGAGTTGAACCCTTGACCTGACGATTACGAATCGCCTGCTCTACCACTGAGCTACTCTGGCCCAAGGCGAGGGCGGAAAATACACCAGGCGGCCAGAAAATGCAAGGGGAAATTGCGGAGAGAGGAGACCGGAGACAAGGAGACGGCGCTTGGCCCGCAGACCGTGATCGGAGAGGCCGCCTCCCCGTGCCTCCGTGCCGTGGTGAGAGACCTTCCGGAAGGTCTTCCCCGGCGGCGCGGCGATACGGTGAAGGCGATCTTTCAGGGCCCTTGGACGCATCCGAGGGCTGTCCGTTTTCCTTTGAGGGCTTTGCGCCCTTGCGAGACCCGGATCCGGATCGGCTCTCGTCAAGGCGCCAAGCTCGCGAAGAAATTCCCCTTTCCCGGTTCCGGCTTTGCGAGACTTGGCGTCTTTGCGCCTTTGCGAGCGGTTGAGACCGCCTGGTTTTTTTGATCCAGGAGCGTCCGGATGATCCGTGTCCATCCGTGTCCATCCGTGGTTTCTTTACGGTTTATCCGGGTCGGGCCGCAGTTCCGGAGGTCATCCTGTCGGTATCGGTATCTCAGTCGCAATCGAAAGGGGTTTAGGCTGTAGGGGTTTAGGCTGTAGGGGTTTAGGCTGTAGGTCCGGAGTTTGTTTGATTGGTATCGGTATCGCCATCGCGGTCGACATCGCCATCGTGGTCGACATCGCCTTCGCGGTCGCCATCGACACCGAAGTCAACGTCGCAAATCGCATCGATGAAACCGGAGCACTGCTGTCATCCTGCGGAGTGCGGCGCGCAGGCCGCCGGAGCGCCACCTTGAACTTGGCCGATGGCGAAAGGCGCGCAGGCTGCCGGAGCGCCGTCTACCCGTGATTGCCTTCCGCATCCGACGCCCGGACCGCTCCAGGGAACCTTGTCCCCCCGGTCATCGCGCCGCTCCGAAGACTGCGCGGCGCGGTCAAAGCGGCGCTCCGGCGGCCTGCGCGCCGCACTCCGCAGAGAAAGGCGGATGCCCGTCCGGCTGAAGTGTCAACCCTTCACCCCAAACCCTTCAGCCTGACAACCTTCAGCCTGGCAACCTTCAGCCTGGCAACCTTCAGCCTGGCAACCTTCAGCCTAACAGCCTTCAGCCTAACAGCCTTCAGCCTGACAGCCTTCAGCCTAACAGCCTTCAGCCTAACAGCCTTCAGCCTGACAGCCTTCAGCCTGACAGCCTTCAGCCTAACAGCCTTCAGCCTAACAACCTTCCTCCTGACTTCCGTCTCCTTTTCTGCTACAATCCCCGCCGAGGCGGGACCATGATCTGGAAATTTCAACGAAGCGAAACCGTCCGCCGGGAGAACTTCCACGGCGGGAGCGGCGGATGCTGGGGGCGCGACCCCCTGCCGCACGACGCGGCCCCCGGGGGGAGTCCTTTCAAGATGATCGGGCGGCTGAGCCTGGACCCCGGGGCGTCCATCGGGGGCCACATCCACACGTCGGACGAGGAAGTCTGCGTCATCCTCTCCGGCCAGGGCCGTTAGCGTGACGACGGGGTCGAGGTGGACGCGCTGCCCGGCGACACCTTCGTGACCAGGCGGGGGCACTCCCACGGCATCGCCAACACCGGTGACGAGCCCCTGGAGTTCCTGGTGGTTATCGTGCGATGAGGGCTTCGATCATGGATTAGAGAAGGAGGAGGGGCCAGTGGAGCTTTCGGAAATCCTGGCGCTGTACGAGCAGAACCGCTTCCTGGAGGCCTACCGCCGGTGCGCCCACCTCTGGACGCCGGAGACGGACACCGACACCTTCCCCATCGAGGACCTGGTCCTCTTCAGCCGCCTGGCGTTCCGCATCGGCAGCCCCCGGCTCTCGCGCTGGCTGCAGCGGGAAGCCGCCCGCCGGGCGCCGCGGCACCCCCAGGTCCGCTGCTACGCCCTGCACGTCGGGCGCCGCCGTGCCGACCTTCTCGACACCCTGCTGGATTTCGAGGCGGAACCCGAACTCGACACCGACGACCCCGAACTGAAGGCCTCCTGGCTCGGCTCCATCGCCATGCACTGGACCGTTTTACGGGACTTCGGGAACGCCTTCGCCTGCCTGGACCGGGCGAAGGCCCTCAGGCCGGAGGACGCCTGGGTGCTGTCCTCGGAAGCGAACGTCCTGCTGGCCGCCGACCGCTGGGAAGAGGCCTGCGACGCCGCCCGCCGCTCCTGGATGGCATCTCCGGGCAAACCCTGGACGGCGCGGGTGCTGGGGCAGGCCATGATCAAGTGCGGGCGGCTCCCGGAAGCGGCTCGCCGGATCGCCGACGCCGCCGAGGCGGGGGAGTCCGTGGAGATGGCGTCCTACGCCGCCTGGCTCCTGTGCGCCCACGCCGAGGCCCTGGACGGCGCGGACCGGGGCCGTTTGCTGGGGCGGGCGTCGGCGCTGGTGGACCGACTGGCGGACCTGGCGCCCCGGCCGGATCGGGAGACCCGGGACATGGTGGCCCGCGCCCGGCTCGACATTGCGGACCTTGCGGAGGACCGGGCGGCCCTCGAACGGTGGGCCGAGGAAACGGGGTCGCCCTTCTACCGGGCGGCACTGAAGAACCTGCGCCGGAACCCCGCCGGCCGTCGTCACCTCCTGCCGTTCTGGCGGGTCTCCCAGAAGCACGACGCCTGCATGCCCACGAGCATGGCGGCCGTGCTGCACGCCCTGGGGATGGACCTGAGCGCGGACGCCATCGCCGGGGAGATCAGCTTCGGGGGGACCACCGCCTGGGATGCGGCGGACTGGCTGGAGGGGCGCGGCCTGGCGGTCCGTCACTTCCGGGCGACGCCGGGGATCGCCCGGGAACTGGTCCTGGCCGGGGTGCCGTTCGTCCTCACGCTGCAGGCCGAGAGTTCCGGCCACGCGGTGGCGGCGGTGGGGGTGGACGAGGCGGCGGGGACCCTGCTGTACCACGACCCCTCCTTCCCCCGGCTGGGGGAGTTGCTGCTGGACGGCCTGGGCGCCGACGAGTCCCCCCTCGGGCCGCGGGGCCTGGCTGCCGTGCCCCGGGACCGCGCCGCCGTCCTGGACCGGATCATCCCCCCCGACGAGGCGAAGGCCGTCGCCGCCTTCCACGAGCACGGCCGGGCATTGCGCGACGCGGGGCCGCCCGCCGCCCGCCGGGTGGTGAGCGAGCTCGCCCGGGAGCTGCCCGGCCACGTGGTCACCCGCTACCTGGAGACTTTCCAGAAAGTGCTGGAGGGCCACGTTCGCGAAGCGTTCACGTCCTTCCAGGGCCTGCTGAACGAGCACCCCGGCTGCCTGCTCTTCCGCCGGTCCCTGGTCCAGGCCTGCCGCTCCCTGGGCAACACGGCCCTCCTGCGGGAAACCCTGGCGGAGCTGGTGGAGAAGGGGCGGTTGCCGGGGGTGCAGGCCGCCCAGGACTGGTGGTACCCCCCGGAGACCTACGTCTGCCAGTACGCGGACCTGCTCGCCGCCTCCGAGCCCGGCCGCCAGCGCGCGCTCCGGCTCCTGCGCACCGTCCTGGCCCGCGGCGGCGGGAACGAGGAAATCTGGTACACCCTGGGGCGGCTGACCTGGACGGGCGGGCCGACCCCCGCCGGCCGGCTGGCTTACCGGGCGGCGGCATGCCTGGCGGACGAGGACGACGCCAACGCCCGCACCTGGTGCAACGTCTTACGCCTGGACGGCCGGGAGGAGGACGGGCTGGGCTGGCTGGAGGACCGGGCCCGGCGGCTGGCGACGTCCCCGAGACCCCTGGGGCCCTGGTTCACCTGGGTGGACGCCCTCGAGGATTTCGGGCACCCCGAGCGAACCGCCGCCGCCCTGGGAGAAGCTTTGCAGACCCACGGGGACGACCCGGAGTGGGTCCAGGCGGCGGTCCCGTTCTGGTGCCGCCTGGGGCGCTGGGAGGAGGCGGAAGCCGGGCTGCGCCGCCTGGCGGACCGCCCGGAAACCGCCGGTTTCCACGAGGCCCGGCTGGTGTTCCACCGCCTGCGGGGAGAGTGGGAAAACGTGCGGCATCACGCCGGGGAGTGGGTTCGTCTGTCGCCCTTCTCCACGACCGCCCGCCGGCACCTCCTGGACGCCGCCGCCGTGCGGGAGGGGAACGCCGCCGCCGTGGACCTGGCCCGCCGGTGGGTGGCGGAGCACCCGGGCCACGACGAGATGGAGGAACTGCTGCACGACCGCCTGGCCGGCGCCGAGACGGAGGAGGAACGGCTCCGGCTGGTCCGGGAGCGGGTCGCCCGCAACGCCGAGGACGGCTGGGCCTGGCGGGAACTGGCCCTGATCCGGATCGGGGAGTTCGAGCTCAGGCCGGTGGCGGAGCGGCCCCAACTGGCCCCGGAAATCGAGCGGGTCCTGTCGGAATGCGACCGGACCGCCCCGAGGAACCCCTCGACCCTGCGCATGCACGCCTCGTGGGCGGAAGCGCGGGGCATCTGGCGGACGGCGACGGATCACTGGCTCCGGGCGGCGGAGGCGGAACCGGAGGATTTCTACGCCTACCGGCGGGCCTGGGAGTGCGCCGCGGGGCTGCCGGAGGCCGACCGGCAGAAGCTCTTCGACCGGATCGAAATTCTGCTGATGCGCTGCATCGGCCGCCTCCACATCGCCCGGGACCTCGCCTTCATGATCGCGAAGCGCTTCGGTCTCGCCGCCGCGGAAGCCGCGGTGACCCGGTGGCGGCAGGCCCGGCCCGACGACCCGGAGGTCCTGGAGGCCGTTGCCGACCTCTGGCTGGATTACGGGCAGGGCCGCAGCGACGCGGAGCGGGCCCGCGAGCTCCTGGCCGCGGCCGTGGAGCGCTTCCCCTACCACGTCGATCTCCGCCTCTCCCTCGCCCAGGCCTGCCGGGCGCTGGGACAGGACGAGCAGGCCGAGGGCGTCCTCCTGGAGATCAACCGGCGTCACCCCGGGAACACGGGGGTGCAGCTTCAGCTTTCGCGCCTGCGGGAACGCCGGGAGGACCAGGAAGGCGCGGAGAGGTGGCTGAACGCGGCCCGGGACGTGGCCCCCTTCTCCTCCGAGATCTGGAAGGCCCGGATCGGGTACCTCATGCGACAGGACCGGGGCCCGGACGCTCGGGCGCTGGCCCTCGAGGGGCTGGCGGCCGACCCCCGAAACGTCTTCCGGCGCGAGTGCGCCCTGGACGTGCTGTCGGACCTCGGGGAGGCCAGGGAAGCCGTGGCCTTGGCCCGGGACGGCGTCCAGCTCGACCCGTCGGGCGCCTGGCTGTGGCTCCTGCTGGCGCGGAACCTGGCCTCGACGGGTCAGCCGGCCCGGCAGAAGGAGGCGGAAGCGTGTTTCCGGCGGTCCCTGGAGTTGAACGCGGGGCTGTTCGACGCGGCGGACGAACTGGCGATGCTCCTGGCCCAGGAGCGGCGGCTGGAGGAGGCCGTGGCCGTCCTGGAACAGGTCCGCCGTTACCTCCCCGATCCCTCGCCGGTGGACGGGCGCCTGGCTTGGCTGCAGCGCCTGGCCGGGAAGCGCGAGCCGGCCCGCAAGGCCATGAGCGCCGCTGTCGCCGCCGCCCCCTGGTACGGCTGGGGGTGGGAAAAGCTGATCACATGGCTCCAGGAGGACAAGGCCTGGGACGACGCCCGCAAGGCCCTCTGCCCTTCCCCGCCGGCCATGAGCGCGCAGCCGTGGTTCCGGAAGGACCGCCTGCTGCTGCTGGCCCGGGCCGGCCTCCCCCCCGCCGAACTCGAGGCGGAGTGGGACCGCTGCCTTGCGGATTACCCGGAGGACACGAACCTCCGCCTGGAATGTTTCGATTCTTTCCAGGAGCTGAAACTCCACGACAAGGCCGCAGCGGTGCTCGATACGGTCCTGGAGCGCACGCCGGGGGACCCCTTTGCCCTGGCGAGGTACACCCGGGTCCTGTCGGACCGGAAACAGACCGACGAACTGCTGGATGTCGCCCTCCGGATCAGTTTCGACACGGAGGTCGAATCCGAGTGGCCCGCGAGGCACGCCTGGTCCACGGCGGAAGAAGCGGGGCTTCTGCCGGAGATCAGGAAAAGAGTGAAATATCGGATGGAATTGGGGGAGGAGCCCTCCGTGCACGCCTTCTCCCTGATGGCCCTCCTGGCAGGGAAACGGGAGAAGCACCGTGGCGGCCAGTGCCGGAGCGCACTGCAGTGCGCCTTCTTCCGGGGCGCCGGAGCCGTTGAATTGGAGGAACTGCTCGAATTGGCGGACCGTTCGTCCTGGAAAGGACCCGACTTTCGGGCGAAGGTCCTCGAGGAACTGGTCGATCTCGGCTATCACCGGCGAGTCATCCGCTACGGGCAACGGCACCCCGACCGGATCAACGAGACCGAGCCGTGGGCGCAGGTCGGCCGGGCACTGGTCGAGCTTCGGCCGCCCCTGGCGGCGAAGTTCCTGGCCCCCTGGAAACAGCGAACCGACGTGAAGATGTGGATGGTGAGCTGTTTCGTGATGTCGCTCACCTACTACGGGGCAACACGGTACCGGGAGGTCATGTCCGCCTGCCGGGACGCTCTCCGCTACCTGCCCCACGACCACACCGCCCGCTTCCTGGCCCATGTTCTGGCCGAGACAAGCATCCTCCTCGGGGACCTTGCAGTCTTTCGCGATGCGTGGTCCCGCTACGGGGGGTATTTTGACGGGGAAGTGCTCAAGGGCGAGTTCTTCCCGAAAAAATGGCAGCACCTTCTCAAGGACCTCCCCGTCCTGGCCCAGGCGCTGGAGCGGGGGGACAAGCGGACCTTCGACACTCTCTCGAAACGTCTGCGAAAGAATAATGTGCTTTTCGGCCGCAAGTCGTTTTTTCAGAATACGGATAGCAGGAAACGGTCAACGTGGGCCATCGGGGGTGTTGCGTTGGGGTCTTTTATCGCCGGAGTTGCCTTCGATCTCCCCGCTTTGACCAGTTTGGCCTTCACTCTTGCCGTGGCCAATTTTCTAAAGGTTAGATTCATTGACACTAGAAGCTGACAAAGCGCGGAGCGCCGCCTTCCCGGCGCCGTCGGCCTTTTCCGGGGCGCCGGGCCGTTCCCCCTCGCGTGTTCAAGCCTCGCGGCGCGTGGCGGAAACAACAACCCCGCCACGGGCCGGGCCGGTTCGCTTGGGCTCGGACCCGTCGCCCGCGCCGCTCCGGCAGCCTGCGCGGCACGGGGAAAGCGGCGCTCCGGCGGCCTGCGCGCCGCACTCCCCAGGATGCGGATTCCCCCCTGCGGGCGGCAGGCTCACCAGATCATGGGGATGCCGTACAGGGGGATGATCGGGTCGGCGGAGATCAGGGCCAAACCTTCCAGGGCGGCTTGCGAGACGAGCAGGCGGTCGAAGGGGTCTTTGTGATGGGGCGGCAGAACGGAGACGTGCAGGGCATGCCGAAGCTTGACGGCCAGCGGTTTGAAGCCGCACCGGGACATACGGTCCAGCACGTAACGCTCCGGGGGTTCCGGAAGCTCCAGATTCCCCCGGGCAAATTGGATTGCAATCTCCCAGGCGCTGGCCGCGCTCAGGAAGCACTCGTTCCGCCCGTCACCAATCCACTCGCGTGCCGTTGCCGACAGGAGCGGGTCGTCCGTCACCCACCACAGGAACGTGTGCGTATCCAGGAGCGCCTTCAATCCTCCAACTCCTTGACCGGCTCCTCGAAGCCTTCCCGGAGGACCACCTTTCCCCTGTCGAACCCGGGAACCCGCCGACGAGGAACGGGTGCTTCGTAGGCGACCAACCGGGCCACCGGCTTCCCTGCCCGGGCGATGACCACTTCCCCGCCTTCTTCAACCTGCTGGACAAGCCGGGAAAAGCGGGTCTTGGCTTCGTGGATGTTAACGGCCATCGGGACCTCCTCAAGTTAGTCCACTTTCTAGTCCATTATCCCGCCTGGCGGGTGATTAGTCAAGCAAGAACACCAGCCCACGAATTTGTGTATTCTCTTGGAAATTGGTCCGTACCGTCTACGATGAGTCGCCGTTCGGCCCGAATCGTCACGTTGCATCTTGCCGGGGGAAAGGCGGGGGGAAAACGGCGCCCCGTCAGACCTCCGCACCGCAATCCAAGGCGGTGGCTCGAAGATTCGCTACCGCTTGGCCAGGGGACGGAGGGTGACGAGGGTGGCGCCCCAGGAACCGGCGGACTCGTCGGCGAGGTGGAAGCCGGTGACTTCCGCCATCCGGAGGAGGATGGAGTGGACGGTGCGCTGGAGGTGGCCGGTCCCCTTGCCGTGGATGATCCGGACGTCCAGGATCCCCCTCTCGCGGCAGAGGCGGAGGTACTCGGGAACCAGGTCCTTGACGTCCCTCGGGTTGAAGGTGTGGAGGTCGAGCACCCCGTCGATGACGAGGGCCAAGGGTTCCCCGTTCCCGGGGGAGGCGTCGGTGTCCGCCGGTTCATCGTTCAGTTCGGGAAATGCGAACCCGGGCAATTTTTTCGTCAACGTGTCGTCCTCGTACCCTGCCAGGGAAGGCGCCGGGAGCGGACTGCCGCTCCCCGGCGCGTATCGGGCCCCCGCGATTTCACCCCGTGCGAAGGGGAAAAGCGAACCCGACGGCGACTGCGATACCGACTGCGACTGCGACTGCGATACCGATACCGATACCGATACCGATACCAATGAAATATACTCCGGACCTACAGCCTACAGCCTACAGCCTATATCGTGGCCAGCATCAACGCCTTGATGGTGTGCTTGCGGTTCTCCGCTTCGTCCCAGGCCTTGCTGCGGGGGCCGTCCAGGAGTTCGGCCGTGACTTCCTGCCCCTTGACGGCCGGCAGGCAGTGCATGAAGATGGCGTCCACGTTGCCGGTGGCGTCCATGACGGCGTCGTTGACCTGGTAGGCGCGCAGCATCGCCTCGCGCTGGGCCTTCTGGCTCTCCTCGCCCATGGAGGCCCACACGTCGGTGTAGAGCACGTGGGCACCCTTCACGGCCTCCGCCATGCTGTCCGTCACCGCCACGGAACCGCCGGTGCGCTCCTCGCGGATGATGGCGTTGCACTCGGCCACCAGGGCATCCTCGGGCCACAGGGCCTGCGGGGCGGCGATGGTGTAGTGGAGCCCCATCTTGGCGCAACCGATCATGAGGGTGTTGGCCATGTTGTTCCGGCCGTCGCCGGCGTAGACCATCCGGATCCCCTTGAGCCGCCCGAAGCTCTCCTCCACCGTCTGGAGGTCAGCCAGGACCTGGGTCGGGTGGTAGAGGTCGGTCAGGCCGTTGTAGACCGGCACGCCCGAGTGCGTGGCCAGGGCCTCCACCGTGGACTGCTTGAAGCCCCGGAACTGGATGGCGTCGAACATGCGGCCCAGGACCCGGGCCGTGTCCTCCACGCTCTCCTTGGACCCGAGCTGGATGTCGTCGATGGACAGGAAGACGGGGTAGCCGCCCTCTTCGCCGAAAGCGGTCTCGAAGGCACAGCGGGTGCGGGTGGAGCGCTTCTCGAAGATCAGCGCCAGGGTCTTGCCCAGGAAACGCTGGCTGACGACGCCGGCACGGCGCTCCCGCTTGACCTGGTGGGAAATCTCGAGCAGGTGCCGGATCTCCTCCGCCGTGACGTCCTTGAGCGTCAGCAACGAACGGCCTTTGAGGTTGAAACCCATAAATCCTCCTAGTGATCGTATGATTGTCCAGGAATTCAGAATCCAGAATTCAGAATCCAGAATCCCTGACGAGATCTGGAAAATGTGATTGGATTCGTTACCTAATACTTCCACTCAACGTATTGCTCAGACGGGGTCCAAACTCTCCAGTTTTCTCCCTCCGAATTCTGAATTCCCGACCCCGTTGTTTCATTCCCGCGTGAAGTGCGTTCCCGCGCGGCCATGCAGGGCGTCATAGGCTTTGTCCAGCGAAGCGATGACGGCGCGCTTGCCGCCGCCTTCCAGGAAGTCGCACACGGCCTCCACCTTCGGCCCCATGCTTCCCTTGTGGAAGTGGCCTTCCGCCAGGTAGGCCCGGGCCTGGGCGAGGTTCAGGGTGTCGAGGTCGACCTGGTCCGGCTTGTTGTAGTTGAGGGCCACCTTGTCCACCTCGGTGAGGACGATGAGCTCGTCGGCCTCGATCTCACGGGCCAGGACGGAGGAGGCGCGGTCCTTGTCCACCACGCCGTCGATCCCCTCGAAGGTGCCGTCGTCCTCGATGTAGACGGGCATGCCGCCGCCGCCGCAGGCGATGACGATGGCGCCCAGGTCGATCAACTGACGGATGATGGGGCTTTCCACCACCCGGCGGGGGATGGGCGAGGGCACCACGTGTCGCCAGCCGCGTCCGGCGTCCTCCACCATGTGCTTGCCCTGCTTGTGCATCTCCTGGGCCTCCGCCTCGGAGTAGAAGCGGCCCACCGGCTTGGTCGGGTGCAGCACGCTGGGGTCGTTGCGGTCCACCACCACCTGGGTGACCACGGCCACCACCGGGCGTTCGATCTTCTCCCGGATCAGCCGGTTCTGCAGGGACTGGGCGATCATGTAGCCCATCTCGCCCTGGGTGTCCGCTACGCACACCCCCAGGGGAAGATCGTAGGCAAACCCGCGGGACTTGTCCACCCGCATCATCATGTTCCCGACCTGGGGGCCGTTGCCGTGGGTGATCACCACCTCGTGCCCCTCCCGGATCAGGCCCATGACGTGGTCGATGGCCGTCCGCGTGTTGGCGAACTGTTCGTAAACGGTTCCCTCCTGCCCCTTCTGCAGGATGGCGTTGCCGCCGAATGCGATGACGATGCGTTTCATGTGGCGTACTCCAGTAGATGGTTAGGTTTCGGGTATCGGGTTTCGGGTTTCGGGTTTAAGATTTCAAATTTCAGATTGTGGAAGCAGGGGGGGGAGGGAGGGAGGCAGGCAGACTGACAATCTGCCGTGTTCCCGGGCCGACAAGCCCCCATGACCTTTTCCTTCCGATGCGGACAAGCTCTCAACGCAGAACTCTCATCCCGAATTCTGAATTCTGGATTCTGAATTCTGAATTCCTCTCAAATCAACGAAATCTCGTTCCCCGCCATGGAGCGCTCGCAGTACTGGCAACGCACCTTGAGCGGGTCCATGACCTCGACGGCGAACCGGGAGCTCACCTTCTCGTGGTTGGTGATGCACTTGGGGTTGTTGCAGCGGATGATGTCCGGCACTTCCCCGGGGACCTGCACCTTGAACTTCCGGGTGACGGCGTAGTCCTCGATCACGCAGACCGTGGAGTCGGGGGAGATGATGGCCAGCCGGGACAGCTCGTCGGGGCTGAGCACGCGGTTTTCGATCTTCACGATGTCCTTGCGGCTGATCTTCTTGCTTTCGAAGAACATCCCGATGGTGAGGATGTGGCCGTCCACGATCCCCAGCAGCTCGATCACCTTCAGGGCCGTGCCGGGCCGGAGGTGGTCGATGACGGTGCCGTTCCGAAGCTTGGAGACCTTCTGGTCCTTGGAAATGTCCTTTCCGTTGGCGTCGCTCATACGTACACTCCCAGAACCAGCGAGAGCAGCGCCTTGCGCATCGTCACGCCGTTCTTCGACTGTTGAAAGTACTCCGCCTGGGGGTAGTCGTCCAGCGAGGGATCGATCTCGTTCACCCGGGGGAGGGGGTGCAGGATCTTGAGGTCGGGCTTGACGTGATCCAGCAGTTTCTCGTTCAGGATGTAAACGTTCTTGACCTTCTCGTAGTCCAGCGGGTCCGGGAAGCGCTCCTTCTGGATCCGGGTGACGTAGAGGATGTCCAGCCCCTTCGAGACTTCGGTCAGGGTGTCCGTCTCGGTGTACTCGACGCCCCGGTCCCCCAGGTCGGAGAGGATGTAGGGGGGCATGCGGAGGAGTTCGGGCGAGACGAAGGCCATCCGCGAACCGAAGTGGGACAGCGCCTCGGCCAGGGAGTGGACGGTGCGCCCGTACTTCAGGTCGCCCACGAAGCCGACGTTGAGCCCGTTGAGCGTCCCCTTGGTCTTCAGGATGGTGTAGAGGTCCAGGAAGGTCTGGGTCGGGTGCTGGTTCGCGCCGTCGCCGCCGTTGATGACGGGGATCTGCGCGGCTTCGGCGGCGGCCCGGGCGGAACCCTCGAGGGGGTGGCGGATCACCAGGACGTCGGCGTAGCCGTCGATCATCCGGGCCGTGTCCCGCACCGACTCCCCCTTGGCCGCCGAGGAGGTCCCGGCCTGGGAGAAGCCCAGCACGGAGCCCCCGAGCCCGAGCATGGCGCTCTCGAAGCTCAGGCGGGTGCGGGTGCTCGGTTCGTAGAAGAGGGTGGCCAGGATCCGTCCCCCCAGGATCGGGCGGTTCTGGCCCTCGAACGCCCGGGCATAGTCCAGGACGAACCGGATCTCGTCGGCATTGAAGTCGCGTATGGAGACGATATCCTTGCCCTTGAAACGGGCAAAGAAGTTGTCGACCGATCCCCTCATCGTTGTTTCTCCTCGCCCTGACAGAAGTACCGCCCGAGGAAGCCGGGCGGCGGACAGGCGGTCATCATAGCACGGTTCCGGCCCGGCGCCAAAATGAAAATCAGAAATCCCAGCCGGTGTGGGCGGTCAGGATCAGGCCGTCCGCGAAGAGGAGCGCCTGGAACTGATCGTTGAGGGAGATCCGCCCGTCCGCGTCGAGGTCGGCCTGCGGGAGGTCGGCGTCCGCGAGGACGGTCCGCCCGGCCAGGATTCGGGCGTAGAGCGTCGCGTCGGGCCGGTCGAGCGCGCCGCTGCCGTCCAGGTCGCCGTAGACGGTATCCGTCGCCTTGATCTTGGACTTGCCGTAGAGCCGGATCCGGAGGGGCTGCGTGGAGGTGAAGTTGACCACGTCGACGCGGAAGTACCCGCTGCCGTCGACGCCGGCGCGGATGTCGGCCTCCACGGTGATCTGGTACTGGGGGTCGGTGTAGGCGATGTGCTGGGAGAAGAGTTCAACCCCGCCGGGGGGGATGGGGCCGGGCATCTCCCCCCAGGCCAGGTCGCTCCGCTGCGAGACGTTCATCCACTGGCCGAAGAACTGGACATCCACCGAGGTGTCCATGAGCAGCCGGGAGTAGTAGCGCGCGAAGGCCGTCGACACCGGCGTCGGGGAGGTCCAGTGGGTTTCCGAGCCCGAGTAGGCCGTGAGCGTGATGTTCCACGTGTAGTGCTGCTCGGCCTGGGAAAACGCGAACGCCGACAGGAGGATCGGCGCGACGGCAAGCCCGGCGAGCCGGGTGAGGGTCCTCATGATTCCTCCGGTTCGGTGGGTTCCGGCGCCGGAGGTTCCGGCCCCGGGGATGGCGGCGCTGACGGCGGTTTGAGCGCCGCGCCGAGTTCCGAGAGCAGGTTCCGGGCGTCGATGGGCTTGGAGATGAACCCCCTGCACCCGTCCCGCAGCATGGACTGGATCTTGACGTCCTCCCCGAACCCGCTGAGGATGAGGACGTTCACGTTCGGCCGGATCTCCCGCAGTTTCTGGAAAGCCTCCTTGCCGTCCATCAGGGGCATGTTGATGTCCAGCAGCACCAGGTCCACCTCGTCCCCGACCATGCGGAACACCTGCAGCGCCTGGATCCCGTTTTCCGCCTCGTGAACCTTCATCTGCATCTGGACGAGCAATTTGCGGAGGAACTGGCGGATGGTGGACTCGTCCTCCACCACCAGGATCGTCTTCCCCACGAAATCCGCGGGCGTGTAGACGGGAGGTTCCGTCACCGGGGCGCTTTCGATCACGTGCCCCTCCAGCGGCGTGAAGTGGGGGAGGTAGATGGTGACACAGGTGCCCTTCCCCACCTCGCTGTCCAGGTAGATGTACCCGAGGTGGTTTTTCACGGTGCCGTAAACCGTGGCCATTCCCAGGCCGGACCCCCGCTCCTGGGGCCGGGTGGTGAAGAAGGGGTCGAAGATCTTCGGCACCTGTTCCGGGGGGATGCCGTACCCGTTGTCCTCCACCGAGACGACCACGTACTCGCCGTGCACCAGGGTGTGCCCGCCCTGGTCCTGGTCCGTGAGGATCGTCTCCAGGCGGGTGGTGATGGTGATGGCCCCGCCGCCCGGCAAGGCTTCCCGGGAATTCAGGAAGAGGTTCAGGAAGACCTGTTCCATCTGGCTGCGGTCGCCCTGGATGTAGAGGGACTCGGGGCTGAACCGCCGGACGAACTCGATGTTGAGGGGGATGGTCCCCCGGGAGAAGGTGATGACCGACTCGATGATCTCGTGGATCTCGAGACGGGTGATCACGTACTTCCCCCTGCGGGCGAAACCCAGGAGCTTCCGGGTCAGGACGGCGGCCTTCGCGGTGGCGTCCTCGATGAGGGCGAGGTCCGGGTGGAAGGGCGACCCCGGGTCGAGCTGCATGCGGACCAGGGAGGTCAACCCGGCGATGCCCTGCATGATGTTGTTGAAATCGTGGGCGATGCCCCCGGCCAGCGTGCCGATGGACTCCAGCTTCTGGTAGTGGATCAACTGCTCCTGCATCCGCTTCTTCTCGGTGATGTCGGTGACGTTGACGAGGATGGCCGGGTGCGACTTGAAGAGGGTCAGGTTGGCGTGCAAAAGGACGCTCTTGAGGGACTGGTCGCCGCACAGCAGGCGGACCTCGTACTCGTGCGGGGTCGTGTCCCCGCCCTTGCGGAGGGTTTCGTACTCCTTGAAGAGGCCCAGGTCGTCGGGGTGGATGAGCCGGTCGAATTCCCGCCCCACCAGCTCCTCCGGGATGAACTTCAGGATTCGGGGGAAGATGGGGTTCACGAAGACGATCCGGTTGTCCTGGACGATGGCGATCCCGATGGGGGACGCTTCCACCAGGTGGCGGTACTTTTCCTCGGAGACCTGGAGTTCGGAGGTCTTCTCCCTGACCACCCGCACCAGACGTTCCTTCTCCCGCTTGTCCGTGTGGATCTTGTACCCGATGAGCAGGAAGACCACGACCGCGGCGATGCCGGCGATGAGCAGGTAGAAGAACGGGGTGCGGGTGAAGGGCGGGTTGACCCTCAGCCGAACGGGGGGCGTGATCTCCGTGGCCTGCCCGCGCGAGTTGATGACCCGCAGGCGGAAGATGAGGTCCCCCGGCGGGAGGAAGGGATAGAAGATGTGGTCCTCGGCCTGGGGGGCCTGCCAGTCGCTGTCGATGCCGTCGAGGCGGACCTGGTAACGGTTTCCCCTCTCGTTGGTGAAACTGAGGCACCGGAAGGACAGGGAGATGCTGTCGAGGTACCCCAGCTCGAGGCGGGCTTCGGGGACCGGGACGGCCTTCTCCGCGACGCGGACCTCGGTGATGACGCCCCGGGGGGGCGGCGCGAAGGGTTTCCCCTCGGGCCGGAAGACGGTCAGGCCGGTGGTGGTGGCGAAGTACCCGGTGCCATCCGGGCCGAAGGAAATCGAGCGCTTCCCCGTCACTTCGCTGTAAGGGATGCCGTAAAGCGCGTTGAAATCGGTGCTGACGCCGTCGCGGAAGAAGTAGGCCCCCCGGCTCGTGCCGATCCAGACCGTCCCCCGGGCGTCCGTGGTGAGGGCCCAGATGTTGGGGTTGCTCCCCGGGGGAAGGATGTTGTAGACCTCCGGGGGCCTTCCGGCGGTGCTGCGCCAGACCCCGCTCCCCACGGTCCCCACCAGGATGTCGCCGCGGGGAAGCCTGCAGAAGCACAACACGTCCGCCCCTCTCATGAACGTGGTCCGGTCAAAGTCGAGCCGCTCCCCCCGAAGGGTCATCTGGACGATGCCCTTGTCGGTCCCGAGCCAGAAACGGTCGGCGGCCACGGGGATGATGTCGTTGACCACGGACCCTTCGATCCACTCCGGGAACGGGACCCGGGTGAAGCTCGGGAACCGGCCGGCCCACAACCCGGCGCCGGTCCCGAGGAGAAGGCGCCCGTCGGCGAGGGGATGGATCTTCCAGACCACGTCCATCTTCTTTGTGTTCCCGCCGGCGCCTTCGGGCTCCCCGGACCCGGTGTAACGGAAAACGCCCTGCTGTTCCGTCCCGAGGAGCAGGCTCCCGTCTGGCAGGAAACAGTACTCCACGACGCTGCTCTGGGCCAGGATGCCCCGGGGCTCGAGCCCCCGGGGGGTCAGGAACTGGCACCCGGCCAGGGTCCCCACCATCACCCGCCCCTGGAACGGTACGGCGAACCAGGCGTCCTTGGAGAGCAGGCCGGTGTCCCGGTCGAAGAGGGTGACCGCCCGGTTGGCCAGCTTGGTGAGGCCGGCGTCGGTGCAGATCCAAAGGTTGTTCTCGTAATCCAGCTGGAGGTGGTTGATGATGTTGGTCTGAAGGCCGTTGTGGACATCGATGTGCCGGATTTCCTCGCCGGGGGGGCGGTAGAAGAGCCCGTCGCTGGTGGTGCACGTCCAGAGGGTCCCGGTCCGGTCGACCACGGTGACACCCAGGTCTTCCTTCAGGACGGGCAGCTCCGCCAGCGTCCGGACCCTGCCCGAGAGGTCCCGGGCCTCGATCCGCCGGTTGCGCGTGATGACGAGGTCCCCGGTGCGGGGGTCCAGGCAGAAGGCGTTGATGTAGTCTTCCTTGTCCCGGTTGAGGTGCGGAAAGGTGAAAACCCGGCCACCCCGCAGGGCGGAAAGGCCGTGGCGGCTGCCGATCCAGAGGGTGCCGTCCGGCGTGGACTCGAGGGCCCAGACGTTGTTGTCCGGGAGCCCGTCGCGGGTGGTGAGGAGCGTCTGGGTCTCCCCCCGGAGCAGCATCAACCCCCTCCGGACGCCGATGGCCAGGGTCCCGTCGGGAAGTTCCGCCAGGGCGTTCACCCGGTACTTGCGGGGGAGCCCCTTGAGCACGACGGGAGCGAAGCGGCCGTTTTTCAGGCAGGCGATGCCGTAATTGGTCCCCACCCAGATTCGCCCGGAACGGTCGGGCAGGATGTTGAGGATCACCGTGTCGGGCAAACCTTCCGCCAGGGAGTAATTCCGGAACCCGGCGCCGTCGTAGCACGAGAGCCCCCCGTTGGTTCCCACCCAGATGTAGCCCCGGCGGTCCTGGGCGGAGAAGTTCGTCTGGTCCTGGATGAGCCCCTGTTCAACGGTGTAGTGGCTGAGGAGGTAGCGGGCGGGCACGGGGGCGGCTTCGGGCGCCGGCGCCGCGGGCTCGGCGGGGCGGGCCGTACCGGCAAGGGCGAACACCGCGAGGAGAACCGGAAGGGCGAAGCGGGTGCGGGCCCGCCCTCGGGGAGATGGGGGAGGGGTTTCGCCGGGATGGGTGCGATGACGGTTCATGGGAGTCGAATCCTCGCGCCTCTTCGAGTTTCGCCCGTCGAGCGGGTGTATTGTAGCAGAATTCACACCCCGGGCGGTGACGAATGTGGGTTTTTCATTGAACCGCAAACCGACATTGAATATGATGACCGCATTGAAAGGGGAAAGGCATGCATCCTGACAAGCACAGAGTCATCGTATTGGGCGCAGGCGGCTGGGGCACGACGCTGGCGCTGCTCCTCCACGCCAACGGCCACGAGGTCCGGATCTGGGCCTACGAGGAGACCGACGTCGCCAACATCCGGGAGAAGGGCGAGAACCTCCGCTTCCTTCCGGGGATTCCCATCCCCGGGGACATCGGGATCTCCACGGACCTGGAGTCCCTCGTGGACGACACCGACCTGATCGTGATGGCCAGCCCGTCCCAGGCCGCCCGCGGCGTCGTTCGCCGCCTGGCCGGCAAGCTCCGGAGACCCTGCCCCATCGTCAACGTCTCCAAGGGCATCGAAAACCGGACCCTCAAGCGGATGTCGGAGGTCCTGGCGGAGGAACTCCCAGCCGAGAACCACGGGATGATCGCCACCCTGTCGGGGCCGAGCCACGCCGAGGAGGTCAGCCGGGGCATCCCCACCGTCGTCGTCGCGGCCGCGGTGAACCACGATACCGCCCGGATCGTCCAGCGCGCCTTCATGTGCGAGCGTTTCCGGGTCTACACCAGCGACGACCTCGTGGGCGTGGAGCTGGCCGGTTCGCTGAAAAACGTCATCGCCCTGGCGGCGGGGGTCTGCGACGGGCTGGGCTTCGGCGACAACAGCAAGGGCGCCTTGCTCACGCGCGGCCTCGCCGAGATCACCCGCCTGGGGCTCGCCCTGGGCGCGAAGGCCTCCACCTTCGCCGGGCTGGCCGGCATGGGAGACCTCATCACCACCTGCATGAGCCGCCACTCCCGCAACCGCTACGTCGGCGAGCAGATCGGAAGGGGCAAGAAACTGGCCCGGATCCTGGAGGAGATGGTGATGGTGGCCGAGGGGGTGCGCACCACCGAGTCCGCCATGGAACTGGGGAACCGGGTGGGGGTGGAACTTCCCATCACCCGGGAGGTTTTCGAGACGCTCTTTTCGGACAAGGACGCCCTCACGGCGGTGGCCAGCCTGATGATGCGCCCCGCGAAACCGGAAGTGTACTGGTAGGGACGTCGTGGCGGCCCCCCCCTCCGTCCTGGAACACCTGGTCCAAGCTAACGGGGCCTTCTACCTTCGCCTTGCCCTCAAATACCTGAAGGACCCCGACCGGGCAGTCGACTGCCTCCAGGAAGGCTACCAGAAATTCCTCGACCAGCCCGGGGCCCCGGAGGGCCCGACCGAGGCGGGGCGCTTTCTGGTCCGCCTCCTGATCAACCACTTCATCGACTGCCTCCGCCGCGGGATCACCGCCCGGAAGCACGAGGGGGGAGGGTCCGACGACATCGACGGTTACGCGGACCAGTGCGCCGACGGGCCCGAAACCCGCTTCATGGAGCGCCAGCGGGAAGCCTTCAAGACCTGGGCGATCTCCCGGCTCGTGGAGCGCCTCGACAAACTGTCGCCCCCCCAACGCCAGCTGCTGCAGCTGGTCTTCTTCCGCAAGCCGCCCCTGACGCTCGTGGAGATCAGCCGGCAGAAGAACATCCCCATGAGCACCGTGCACTCGCGGCTGAGGGGGGCCCTCAGGGCCTTGCGCGGCATCTGCGGCGACCTGGCGAGAGAGTGGAAAAAAATGTGAAAAAATACTTGGAAATTTTCCCGCGAAAACGTTAGTAAAGGTGGGGGCCGAACGAATGAAGTGCGACAACGTCCGAATCCTGGAATTTATGAACGGGGACCTTTCCCCGGCGGAAATGGACGCCGTGATGGCTCACCTCGACGCCTGCCCCGACTGCGAGGCCGCCTTCCGGGACTTCCTCCAGGCACGGGTCCTCCAGGGCGACATCGAGAAGGCCCTCCCCGCAGGGTTCTTCCCGGAACGGGACATCGCGGGCCCCTTCCGCCGCCTCTATGTCCACCTGGCGGTGGCGGCGGTCCTCCTGGTCATGCTGACAGCCGGGCTCTTCCTGGTGAAAGGCTACCTCGCGGAACAGGCGGGGTCGAACCTGGGCGCCCGCCTCGAGGACGGCCCGTACCCCTTCGAACGCGGGGTCTACCGCGGGGGGGGCGCGCCGCCCCCGGACCGGGACCGTCTCATGGAGCCCTACACCCGCGCCGCCTACCCGGCATTCCTGGAAGCGGCCGACGCCTGGCTGGAAACGCACCCCGGGGACGAGCGGGTCCTGTTCTACTCCGGCGTGGCCGCCTACCTGCTGCACCGGCACCCCGACGCGGCCCGGCGGTTCGAGGCCGCCCTGAGGGCCTCGACGGAGCGGAAGGCGGAGGTCCTCTGGTACCTGGCCAACACGCGCCTGCGCACGGGGGACACCCGGGGCGGACGGCAGCTGCTCGAGGAACTGGCCCGCGGGCCCGACCCCGTCTACGGGCCGAAGGCCGCCGGGCTGCTGGCCATCGTCCCCGGGCCGTGAGGGTCGGCGTCATGCACAAGGCCGGCATCGGGCAGTGGTTCGTCTACGGCGTCTGCCGCGGCGCCCTGGGCTTGCTCCGGGTCCTCCCGGTCCCGGTGGCGAAGGGGGCGGCGTTCGTCGGCGGCCTCCTGGCCTACCGGCTCCTGGGGCACCACCGGGCCATCGCCCGCGTCAACACGGGGATCGTCTTCCCCGGGATGAGCCGGCGGGAGCGCGACCGGATCGCCGCCCGGTCCTTCGCCCACCTCGGCGAGCTGCTGATCTGGGTCGCCCGGTTTCCCGGCCTGCTGGACCCCCGCAAACTCCGGCGCGTGGTCCGGTACGAGGGGTTCGAGCATTACGGGAAGGTCCGGGACCAGGGGCGGGCCACCCTGTTCCTCACCGCCCACCTCGGGCCCTGGGAACTGCTCTCCTTCAGCCACGGCGTCTTCACCCGGCCCGTGCACTTCATCATGCGCCCCCTCGACTACGCGCTCTTCGACCGCTTCATCACCCGCCGCCGCACCCTCTCGGGCTGCGTCCCCATCCTCAAGAAGGACGCCCTGCGGAAGATCGTCCGCGCCCTCTCCCAGGGGGAGGACGTGGGGATCCTCCTCGACCAGAAGGTCCAGGAGGGCGAGGGCGTTTTCGTGGATTTCTTCGGGCGGCCCGCGTCCATGGCCCGCGGGCCCGCCGGCATCGCCCGGGCGACGGGGGCGGCGGTGCTGCCGGCCTTCATCACGCCCGACCCGGAGCAAAAGGCCCGGTTTTGCTTCCGCATCGAGCCGGAGATCCCGATTCAGAAGACCGCCGACCGGGAGGCGGACGACCGGGAGAACACCCAGCGCTTCGCCCGGGCCATCGAGGAGGCCGTCCGCCGCGACCCCGAGTGGTGGCTCTGGGGACACCGCCGCTGGCGCACCCGCCCCCCCGGCACCCCCGACCCCTACGAGGGCATCTGACCGCGGAGCACCGCTTCCGCCCTGAGGAGTGCGGCGCGGAGGTTGCCGGAGCGCCGCTTTGAACAGACCGGAGGAGAAAGGCGCGCAGGCTGCCGGAGCGCCGCCTTAACCGCGAGGCCGGCGGATTCGGGGTTCCGTGCCGCTCCGGAAGCCACCGCGGCGCACCCCGCCGACGGTTGACGCGGTCGAGGCTGCAGGGAGGGCGTCCATCATCCTCCGGTCTCCGGTCTCCGGTCTCCGGCTTCCCCTTTCCCGTCCCCCATCCCCCTGTTTCATCCCCAGGGAATTCCTCCCACCTGTTCGGTGATTTGTCCCGGCTTGGATTCGCTCCCCGGTGGGCCATAATGAAATCGTTGACAACAGGGCAGTTCACCGGTCTCGAAGCCCGGCCGGGAAGGGCGTTTTCGCCTCGGGTGCACGCGAGGGGGGGGAGGCCCGTGGGGGTTCAAACCGGCGAGGCCCATTCAAAAGGAGGTCCCCATGAAAAAGCGTCCGCTCGCCCTGTCGGCCGTCGTCCTGGCCGCCCTCGCCCTCTCCGCCGCCCCGTTTCTCCCGGCGTCGGATTTCTCGCTGGCCAAGCCCCAGTACCACCTGCCCGACCTGCCGTACGGGATGAGCCTGCCGGGCCAGGGGTGGCGGCCCGGCGTGGCCCACAACCACACCCACCTGTCGGACAGCCCCGTCGACCCGGTGCCCGGGAGCGTGACCATGCCGGCCTACCTCAACAAATACAACGCGCTGGGCCTCTCCTGGTGCGCCTTCACGGAGCACTACCCCGAGCACCTCGGCTTCTGCGCCGACCCGGGCGACCTCCTGGGGCAGTACAACTGGCTCGGTTCCGCGGGGTACCTCGGGGCCGACGTGGACTTCGCCGGGATCTTCGGGGTCGAACTCTCCCCCATGGACCAGCAGGAGTACGCCAACCTTCTGGCCCTGCTGCCGATCCCCTTCCCCCCGGTGTTCGACGGGGACTCGGACCGGCACATGTGCTGCTACTACTCCCACTTCCACTACCCCGACGACCACGTGCACTCCACCCTGGTGGACGACGACGACGACACGGCCGAGACCATCTACAAGACCTACAACTTCGACGGGGGTTTCGCGGTGGTCAACCACCCCGAGTCCATCGCCTCCGACGCCGCCTACCGGCAGAAGGTGGTCTCGCTGAACCGGAAGGTGTGGTACAGCCCCACGTCCCCCCGCTACGACCTGACCCGGACGCCCTTCGGGGTCGAGATCGCCAACAAGAACTGGCCGAGCTGGTCTTATTACAGCTGTTTCAAGAATTTTCTCATGGAGGGGGCCAAGGTGTTCCCCTTCGTCGGGCGGGACGCCCACCGCGTCACCGACGCGAACGACCCCTCACGGGAGGCCGACGACCACCTCGTCGTGGTCCCCTGGACGGACGCCAACGGCGACAACGACATCGTGGGGGCGCTGCGGGCCGGGCGCTTCTACGTCTCCAGCGGGTCCGGCATCGCCCTGTGGGCCTGCGAGCCCGACGAGTCCGCCTGCTACTGGATGGGGTCCGAGATCAAGAACGTGCCCAAGGACAAGAAGTTCACCTTCAAGGTCACGTACCATACCGGGAACAACAAGCCCGGCGAGCGGACGATGTACCGGGTCCGGGTCATCAAGGGGAACACGCCGATCACGTACCGCCCCCACTTTCAGAACCCGGACTTCACCTTCGTGAAGAAGGCGGCCGAGGACGAACTCCTGTTCCAGACCAACCCGCTCCCCGCCAACACCGAGGGCCAACTGGAGTTCGAGGTGGAGATCGACGACCTGTACTTCCCCCGTTCGGCGACGCCGGTCTACCTGCCCCCCTGTCCGTACATCATGGACGGGGACGAGCCCTACCTCTTCTACTACCGCAACCGCCCCGACGTGGTCTCCCGCGCCTACTGCAGCATGTGGGTGAGAGCCGACGTCCAGGAAATCCTGGACCCCGTGTGGATCCCCCCCCTCTTTGGTGGGGAGGGTTTCTGGGTGAACCCGACGTGGACGAGCGGCACGCCGCAGTACCACGCGTTCACGACGCCCATCTGGCTCCTCCCGGGGCCGGACATCCCGAAGATCCACCCCAGCGCCACCCCGTGCCCGTCGAACTGAATCCTGGAGGGGGCGGCCCGATGACCCCCGGTTCCTCAACCGGTTGCTGACTGACGGCACCCGTTCCCCGCCCCGGGTCCCACCCGGGGTGGGGGACCACCGGCCGTCCGAAGCGTCTCGCGGACACCTGGAGGTCGGCATGGGGTTCGTGGACAGACGCCGTTTCCTTGCGGGGACGGCCGCGTTGATCGGCGGCGCCGCCTTGGCGCCGATCGGCCGCCTGGCGGGGGTGCCGCCGGTCCAGCGGTATCTCCGGGTGCAGCTCTCCGGTTCAGGGGGGGCGGGCCGGGGGGGGGACCTGCCTTCCCCGCACCCCTTCAGGGTGCGCTTCAGCCCGGGGCAAGCCGCGGACGCCAGCGATGCACAAACGTCTCGGGAACCGTGACGGGCATCCGCGGCGCCGCCCCGGGACAGGCGCCGCATCGCAAAGGCCGGCCCGCGCCGAAGGCGGCGGGAAGAAAGCGTTGCCCTCGATTCTTGCACGTTTTAGCACAAAGCTTCGTGCGCCCCTGTGCTTCCTCTTCCGGACGACGCACGTCCCCCGCGGGGGACGCGCCGCTCCGGCAGCCTGCGCGGCGCATCAAAGGCGATCCGTTTTCTTTGCGAGCTTCGCGCCTTTGCGAGATCCAGATCCGGATCGTCTCTCGCCAAGTCGCGAAGCTCGCAAAGGAAGACGGCATGGGCCTCAAATCATGCTCCCGGCCGACGTTTCATGAGATCGATCCCACGTTCTTGCGCGATTCGGCAACGACTGTACTGAGAAGGTACTACGCTATTTCCGGGACTTCGCCCGGCAACCGTGGCCTCGGAAGGCAACCGGACTCGACAACATGTTGGCAGAAACGCAGCCGCAGAAGCGCCTGCAGCTTGCAGCCGGCGGCCGGCGGCCGGGCGCCAGGCCACGGGCCCCCGTTGTCTACTCCACCGGTAACTGCGAGATGTTGCCCACCACGTAGTGGTAGAGGATCACCAGGTCGATGGGGTCCACCTCACCGTCACCGTTGAGGTCCACGAACTTCCAGGGGCAGGCGAAACCCTCGACGGCGCCGGCGAAGTACTGGGCGTAGAGGGCCTCGTCCAGGCCGTCGGCGATGCCGTCGGCGTTGACGTCCCCGTAGGAGTCCTCCCCGGCGCAGTTCCGGCGCTGGCAGACCGTGTTCCCCTGGACGACGTCGGCGTTCATCACCAGTTCCGCGGTGGCCTGGGGCGGCGTCGACAGCTCGTTGCACCGCAGGGTGACCGTCACGACACCCGCGGTGACGGGGCAATCCAGGGTCTTGCCGGGGGTGAGGGTGAGCTGGGCGTGGCCCGTGGCCCCGGGAGCGAGGGTGCCGACGTTGACGCCCCCGGAGGAGCTGCTGCCGGGGGAGGCGATGCTCACGCGGACGCCCGTGGCGCTGCACCCGCCGGTGTTCCTCACCGTCACCGTCACGGCGGCGGTCTCGCCGACGTCGGCGATACCGTCCTGGTCGCAGCCCGCGGACAGGTCGTTCACCGCCATGGAGACGTACTCCAGCCGGGGCGACACCACCGTCAGGCTGATGGCGAGGGTGCCCGAGGACGTCCCGGACGACCAGGCGATGTTCAGCGGCAGGGTCTCGCCGTCGGCGGCCTCGGCGGAGATGTCGAAGGCGAAGTGGGACGTGGACCGGGCGGTCCCGCCCACCGGGATGTCCGGGTAAACGGCCTGGGCCTGGGTGACGGCGACGTGGGGCGAGGTCGAGGTGAGCGTCGCGGTGATCCCCGCCGCGGGAAGGATGCCGACGTTCCGCAGGGTGACGGGCATGACGATGGACCGGCCCGGGAAGGGCTGGGTCGGCGTGGTCCCGTTGGTGGTCAGCTCGTAGGACTCGCGGGTCAGGTAGGGACCGCTGGTCACCATCACCTGGACGGTCCCCTCGTACCGGACCACGTTGGGCGCCGAGATGACCACCGAAAGGGTCCCCGGCACCGTAGGCACGGGGTTGAGGGTCAGGGTCAGGTTCCCGGCGGCGTCGGTGACCCCAGCCTGCCGGACGTTCCCGTCACCCTGAACGCACACCGAGGCCCCCGCCACGTTGCCCTTGGCCGTCCCCACGTGGAAGGCGAGGCTGGAGGCGCCGACGGGGACCGTGGCGGGGTAGGTGGGCGCAAGGGCCTGGCAGGGGTCGCTGTAGAGGTTGAGGGTGGCGTCGCCGAAGAGGTTGTAGATCTCGGCGTAGTAGTAGGACGAACTCCCCGTCCCGTACGCCAGGATGAGCTGCTCCATGGCATAGGCGCAGAAGTCGCCGATGCGGTCGAGGTGCTGCTGGAAGATGCCGTCCCACATCCTCCGCTCGAGGATGTCGTCCTCGTCCCAGTAGGAGTTGTTGGAGGCCCCCCAGTAGAGGATGCCGCCCGTCGGCGCGACCATCCAGGACTCGCCGAAACACTTCGCGACGCTGAACTTGCCGGTCACGCAGGCGTTGCCGATGACGAAGGGGATGGCGTCGGGGTGGGTGATGCTGTTGATGTTCGACACGGTGAACGACGGCCCCGACCAGCTGGTGGTTCCCCCGTGGCCCGAGTAGTTGATCACGGCGCGGCCGCCGTTGATGGCGGTCAGGCAGTCGGCGGTGTCCGCGTTGTAGGTGATGGCGTAGAGCTTGTCGCCCCCCGCCTGGGGGTTCGCCGGGTAGGCGCCGGTGTAACCGAGCCCGCTGGTGAAGGTGTCGATCACGTAGTTGTGGGTCCCTTCGGCGGTGGGGTAGTTGCCCGAATCGTCGGTGGCGATGAAGCAGAGCCGCTTCATCCAGCCGAAGTCCGAGAAGGCGGCGTCGAGGTACTTCTGGGCCTTCGCCAGGTAGTTGTTCAGCTCGGCGGTGCTGGCCACGCTGATGCGGGAGACGACGAGGTCGGGGGCCAGGATGTCCGCCTCGTAGTTCTCGGGGTCCACGCAGGCGTAGAACCGGTCGGTGGGCTGGGTCCCCGAACCGCCGGACCCGGTGTGGGCCGGGACGTCGGCCACGTCGCCCACGATCACCACGTACGACAGGCCCGGGTTGCTCCAGGAGAGGTACTGGGACCGGATGTAGTTCCGCACGTCCATGTCCGACGCGCCGATCCCGGACATCGGGACCGTCTCGACCCGGAAACCCTCGGCCCGGCGATCCGCGACGTAGGCGGCCAGGGCCGTGTTCGCGGCGTAGTTGTTCCCCACGATGAAGAGGATGCCGTCAAGGCTGGACGCCGAGAGGGCCCCCGCCGGATTCACCGCCGGCCGGTAGTTCACCACGCTCGACGCGAGCCGCCGCTCGAAGGAGGCGGACCGGCGAAGGGCGGCCTCGGCGTCCCCGTACGCGCGGTCCCCCCCCGCGAAACGGAGGTGCAGCAGCGCCCGGGTGGCCGCCTGGACCTCCCGGCGGACCGGGTTGTAGCGGATCGGGTGAAACTCCACCAGGACCAGGTTCCGGCCGCGCACCACCAGGGGTGCGGAACAGGTGGCGAAGGCGGCCGGGTGAAACGCGTCGGTCCCGTAGACGCTGGCATCCCTCTGGAACGGTTTTTCGGCGCCGGGGACCTTTTCCCGGGGCAGCTGGGCGGGCAGGAGGTCCTCGAACACCCCCTCCCCGGGAAGCGACAACGCGATCGACTCCAGCACCTCGGCGTCCACCGTGACGGACGCCCCCGCGGGGACCTCGACCAGGCGACGGATCACAGGAAGCTGGGGCAAACCCGGTACCGAGGACTTCCCCGCCCCCGGGACCTCGAGTTCGGCGAATCGCTGCCCGTGCGTTTCCCGGGTCTTGCGCTCCGCGCCCCAGATCCCGATGTCGAGCGTCACGCCGGAGACGTCGTCCACCAGGACCTCCACGCTCGGCCGGGGATCGGAACTGCGGTGCGCCTGCCGCATCTGGAGCCACTCGGCCCGGAGGGTGGAAACGGCGAAGACGGCCAGCGCGGGGAGAATCCAAAACCGTTTCATGGGTGTTTTCTCCTTTGAAAAAATCGACCGTTCAGTATAACGTACCTGTTTCGGCCTGTCATGACATTTTCAGGAGGATGACGATGACGCGAGACGAAGCCCTTTCCCTTCTCCACGCGTGGGTGACCAAGGACGGTCTCCGGAAGCACGCCCTCGGCGTCGAGGCCGCCATGCGCGCCTACGCCCGGAAGTACGGCGCCGACGAGAACGCCTGGGGGTTCGTGGGGCTGCTGCACGATTTCGATTACGAGCGTTACCCGGACGCGGAAAACCACCCCTTCCGCGGCGCGGATCACCTTCGGTCCCTCGGCGTGGACGAGACCACGGTCCGCGCCATCCTCTCCCACGCCGCGTACACCGGGGTTCCCCGGGAGAACCTCATGGCGAAGGTCCTCTTCGCCGTCGACGAACTGGTGGGCATGATCACCGCCGCGGCGCTGGTGACGCCCGAGCGGAAGGTGGCCGCCGTCACGTCCCGCTCGGTGATCAAGAAGATGAAGGACAAGGCCTTCGCCCGAAGCGTGAACCGGGACGAGATCCGCGAGGGGGCGGCCGACCTGGGGGTCCCCCTCGAGGAGCACATCGATTTCGTGGTGGCCGCCCTGAGCGGCGTGTCCGACGAACTCGGGCTCTGACACGGTCGGGGCCCGCCACCGGCGCCGCAGCCATGATCGCGGTCTACAAAACTTTCCTGGCGTTTCTTTTTCCCCCCGGCCTGCTCGTCACGGGCCTGGTGGTGCTGGGCGTGTGGTGCCGGCGGGGCGGGAAGCACCCCCGGCTCCGGGCGGTCTCCCTCTGCCTGTTCGCCGGGGCCGGGCTCATCTACCTTCTGTCCATCCCCGTGGTGAGCAACCTCCTGACGGGCTGGCTGGAGTACCGGCACCCGGTGATCTCGGCCGAGGGCCTGGGCCGGGCGGACTGTTACGTCGTCCTCGGGGGGGGGGTGAACCACCAGGCACGGTTGAGCCTTTCCGACTCACCGGGCCAGCCCAACGAGTTCGCCGCGATGCGGACGGTGGAAGCCTGCCGCCTTTACCGCGCCCGCCCCCTCCCCGTGATCGTCAGCGGCGGGGCCGTCTTCCCCGGCGACCGGCCGGAGAGCGCCGTCCTGGCGGATTACCTGGCGTCTCTGGGAGTCCCCCGGGAGCACATCCTGCAGGAGCCCGCCAGCCGCACGACCGGCGAAAACGCCACCCGCGTCGCGGCCCTGTGCAAACAGAGGGGTCTGAAATCCCCCGTCGTGATCACCAGCGCCATCCACATGCGACGGTCGTTGCTCTCCTTCGAGCAGGCCGGGCTCACCGTGATCCCCGCGCCCTGCGGGTTCTGGACGAACTGGCACGCGACCTGGTGGGAGATGGCGCTGCCCGACCCCCGCGAGTTCTACAAGGCCCGGGCGGCCCTCTGGGAGTACGCGGGGTACTGGGCCTACGCGGTGGGGGTGAACTTCCGCTGAGCGCGGCGTCAGCGGATCCCCGCCTCCTGGAGCCAGCGCTCGATCTTCTCGAAGGCGGCTTCACCCTCGGCCAGGACCTTCCCGTCCGCCCCGTAGATGATGAAGTGGGGGACGCTTTCCAGTTTGAACTGGCGCGCTACCGGCGACCCCCAGTCGATGCCGCGCACGTCCTTCCGGTTGATGTTGACCTTCAGCACGAAGAGGTCGCTTCGTTTTTCGGCCAGGCGGGTCAGGAGGGGCGAGATCCGGCGGCACGGCGGGCAGTACTGGCTGAAGAAGTCGACGATCACCGTCTTTCCCTTCACCAGGTGGTCCTCGATCTTGACGGTTTCGCCGAAGCCGATCTCCTTCTCCACGTCGGCGGCCTCGGAGGGCCGGGCGCCCGCGGGCGCAGCCAGGAGGGCGGCCAGGGACAACAGGAGGACGATCTTGAGTGTATTCCGCATGTATCACCTCGATAAAATGTGACGATCCCGCAATAAGTACCATCGCCCCCCGGGCGATGGCCAATCAAAGGCTTTACAAACACTGTCCCGTTCGTTCTCCGACCTCTTCCGAAGTCGTCAGACGTCATCGTCATCTGATGCGCGATCCGGCGGAGTGTTTCACTTCTGTCCCAGGAGGTAGCACCGGATGCTTCGGAGAAGGTTCCGGCTCCTCTCCTTTTTCGCGTCGGGGTCCTCTTCTTCCGTCGCGGCGGACAACCGGTCCTCCACCATCTGCTCGATCTTGGAAATGAACAGCGCGTTTCTTTTCAGGATGTTGTCGAACCCCACCCGGTGGATCGTCACGACGGTCAGCGGCGTGATCGCCTTGACGGACGCCTTCCGGGGCTCCCCGGTGAACAGCGCCACCTCGCCGAAGATGTCGCCGGGGCCGAGGAGGGCGATACGCCGGTTCTCCCGCGTCACCTCGACCTTCCCGTCCACGATGACGAACATCACCAGGCCCTGTTCCCCCTCCAGGGCCACGACGGTCCCCTCGGGGTAATCCACCAGTTCGGACTTGGCGACGATGGCGTCCAGTTCGTCCCCTTCGAGGAAACGGAACATCTCGAGGTCCGCCAGGGCTTCCCGGATGGTCTCGGCCTGGTCGTGCACGATGTGGCCCTCCAGCTTCCCCTCCTGGTGGACCACCCGCACGGGGAAGGGGATGGAGATCCGGTGGCGCTGGAAGGCGTGCCAGACCGAGAGCATGAGCGCCCCCTTGACCCGCGGGTGGTTCCGATAGTCCTCGATGAAGTAGCGGATGCGGTAGTTGACGGAAAAATCGTCGAAGCCGTCGATCTCCACGGTGGGCTTCGGGTCCCACCGGATGCCGGGGGTCGAGAGGGCGGCCCGGGCGAGGGTCCGGCGCACCTTTTCGGGGTCGTCCCGGTAGGACGCCCCGATGACCTGGAACCGGGCGGCATTGACGCGGCTGAGGTTGGTGAAGGTCTTCTTCGTGAAGTCCTGGTTCGGGATGACGAAGACCTCGTTGGCGGCCGATTGCAACCGGATGGCCCTCCACGACATCTCCTTCACCTCGCCCATGTTCCCGTCGATCTCCAGCCAGTCGCCCAGGCGGATGGAATCCTCGAAATGGAAAACCACCCCGGCGATCAGGTTGATCAGGGTGTCCTGAACCGCGAAACCGATGACGACCGTCAGGACGGCGGAGCCGGCCAGGAAGGGGGTGATGCTGACCCCGTAGACGATCTGGAGGAGAAACAGGACGAGGACGACGTACACCACCCAGGTGAGCAGGTCCCGAATCAGCTTGGAGGCCATGAACCGCCGCCGGGCGAACCAGTGGAGGAGGACGTCCTTGAGCACGGTGACGACGAAGGCGCCCACCAGGAAGGCGAAGAGGAACAGCGTCATCAGGTGGATCTCCCGGGGGCACCGGACGCCCACCGCGGGGATGGACAGGACGTCCCTCGCCCCCTGGACGAGGAAGAGGAGGAACAGGACCCGCCCCCCCCGCCGAAGGAAGGGCCACCGGAAGCCCAGGGCGAGGGTGAGCACCGCAAGCCCGAAAAGGGACAGGGCCAGGACAAAGTGGGAAAGGAAGGTCACGACCAATCACCTCCGAAGCGGCTCACGGGAGTTCCTTGAACTTCTCGATCTGTTCGTCCGTCCCGAAGAGGACCAGCACGTCGCCGGGTTCGAGGGCGTAGTCGGGCTTCGGCAGGGAGAAGGCCCGACGGCCCTGCTTCTCCTGGCGGGACGGCCTGACGGCGATCACATTCAGGGCGTAATGCTGGCGAATCTTCGATTCCTTGAGCGGGATCCCTACGTAACACGACGGGACCCGGGTTTCGAGGATGGAAAAACCGTCCTCGAGCGCGATCTGGTCCAGGACCCCGGAGTGGGAGATCCGGTCCGCCAGCCTCAGGGCCATTTCCTTCTCCGGATGAACCACCTCCGTGGCCCCGATGCGCTTGAGGATCCTCCCGTGGATCTCGTTGACGGCCTTCACCACGATTTTCGGGATGCCCAGTTCCGCCAGGTGAAGCGTGATGAGAATGGAAGCGTCGATCCGGTCCCCGACGCTGACCACCGCGCAGTCGACGTCCCGAAAGCCGAAGGACTCCAGGAAATCCCGGTCGGTGGCGTCGGCGGCCACGGCGACCGAAGCGAAGTCCTTCGCTTTCTGGACGAGGGCGTCGCTCGCGTCCAGGACGATGACCTCGTGTCCCTTCTCGTAGAGGCTGCGGGCAACGTTGGATCCGAAGGTCCCCAAACCGATAACGGCGAATCGTTTCATCGTCTGTCCCCAAAGCGTGAGTGTCCCGGGAGGGAGGGGGCCCGGCTGCTGGAAAGCCCGTCGCGCCTAGCCCACCATCACCTTCCCTTCCGCAAAACGGTACTTGGGGCCGGCCTTGTCCCGGCCCAGGATGAAGGCCAGCGTGAGAGGGCCCACCCGGCCGACGAGCATCACGAGGCTGATCATCAGTTTCGAGGCGTCCGAGAGCCCCGCGGTGATCCCCGTGGACAGGCCCACCGTCCCGAAGGCGGAGACCACCTCGAAGAGGTACTGGTCGAAGCGGACGGGATGCCGTCCGAAGGGGCTGCCGTGGGCGTCCACCGCCACCACCGCGATCACGGCGAAACAGATGATCATGGCGGAGATCAGGGTCAGCACCATGGCCTGGGTCACCACCCGCTGGGGGATGGTCCGCTGGAACGCCTCGGTCTCGGCCTTTCCCCGCAGGGCACTCGCGGCGGCCGACCAGAGGACGCCCAGCGTCGTGGTCTTGATGCCGCCTCCCGTGGACCCCGGCGAGGCCCCCACGAACATCAGGAAGATCACGAGGGCGAGGGTGGACATGCTCGCCAGGCCGAAGTCGAGGGTGTTGAACCCGGCCGTGCGCGACGTCACCGACTGGAAGAGCGAGGCGAGGACCTGCTCGCCGACGGGGAGGCCCTCGAGCAGGTTCCGCATCTCCAGGAAGTAGAAGGCGGCCGCCCCCCCGACGATGAGGACGGTGGTGGTCAGCAGCGCGATGCGGGCGTGCAGCGACAGGCGCTTGCACCGCCCGGACAGGCGGTTCCGGACCTCGAAGATCACGTAGAAGCCGATCCCGCCCAGGACGATCAGGCCGCAGACGACGAGGTTGTAGCCCCAGTGGGCCCGCAGGCCCATGAAGCTGTCCCGGTAGAGCGAAAACCCCGCGTTGCAGAAGGCGGAAACGCCGTGAAAGACGGCGGCGAAAATCCCGTCACCGGGCCGGAAAAGGAAAAGAAAGGCAGCGCCGACCCCCTCGATCAGCAGGGTGGCCCCGGCGATGGTCTTGGCAATGGTGTAGATCTGCGCCTCGGCCTGGGGCATGTACGTCTGCTCGATGAGGGTTCGGCCGTAGAGGGAGATCCGGCTCCCGGAGAGGGTGATGAAGACCACGGAGAAGGTCATGATCCCCAGGCCGCCCAACTGGATCATGAGGAGGATGAATACCTGCCCGAGCGTCGAGAAGACGGTGCCGGTGTCCACCACCGTCAGACCGGTGACGCAGACCGCGCTGGTGGAGGTGAAAAACGCGTCCACCCACTCGACCGGCTCCCCCCGGGCCGAACCGGGGAGGCACAGGAGAAGGGAGCCGAGGAGGGACAGGAAGAGGAAGCTCTCCGCCGCCACGAGCACGGGGTGAGTGCTGAACCGGGATGTTCGCTTCCTGACTCTGGCCACGTCCGATCCCCAATCCCGAACCGGCACATCCTAACCCGGATAATCCGAAAAAGGGAACCACGAAATACACGAAATACACGAACGGGATTCCGGGGCAGGATGTTCAAGGCAGCCACGATTCACCGGGCCGGATGCTAAACCCCTTCAGCCTAAACCGCTAAAAGCCTGTATCAACCACGAACCACACGAACGAGGAATTCAGAATTCAGAATCCAAATTCGGGAGGCCGGAGGAAGAGACAGCCCTCAGGAGTCCTTGGTCGGGAGACGGGAGAACGGCGAGGGCGTTCGGCCGGCGGATCGGAATCGGAGACGGCGCTTCTGCGTGCCTCCGTGCCTTTGCGCGAGCTGTTCCGGAAAGTCTGCCCCGAAGCTGCGACGACCCGGTGAAGACGGCCTTTCGAGCCCCTTGGCCGCATCCGAGGGCTATCCGGTTTTCTTTGCGAGCTTTGCGTCTTTGCGAGATGAAAATCCGGGTCAGCTCTCGCCAAGACGCAAAGCTCGCGAAGGAAGAGTGAAGCACTTTCAAAGTAAACTCGTTGTCAAAACACGCAAGATCTGGGGATCGATCTCTCGAAACGGCAGCGGGGAGCATTTCGAGGAGGATCTCCCAATGGAGAGCATGCTGCTCCGGTTGCCTCTTCTCCGTGCCTGTGCCTCCGTGAGAGATCCGTCCGGAAATCCACTCACAGAGGCACGGAGAAGAGGCGTCTCCGCTCATCGGGAATCGGCCCGACGCCATCTCCTGTCTCCGATATCCGACCGTCTGTCTTCGTTCTCCTGCCTTCTTCGTTCGTGTGGTTCGTGTGGTTCGTGGTTCAATTTCCGTATAGGCCGTGATTCAGTCTCCCGTTTTCCCGGAAAGGCCTTCCGGCGGCGTGCCGGCGGAAACCGGAGAGGCCTCTGGCGCAAGCGGTGGAACGGCCTCACCCGCGGGTTCCGGCGGGGGCCCCGTTACAACCCCGTGCACCCGCACGCAGTCGCGACCGGCGGTCTTGGCGGCGTAGGCGGCTTCGTCCGCGCGTTTGAGGGTGTCCTCGATGCCGGTGTCCCCGGCGTCCCGCAGGGCGATGCCGATGCTGAGGGTGGTGGCCGTCCCGCCCGGCCCCCGCGGAACGATGACTTGGCGGGCCCGCTCGCAGATCCGCCCGGCCACGGCGAGGGCCTCGCACGCGTCGGTGTGGGGGAGGATGGCGACGAATTCGTCCCCGCCCCAGCGGCCGCAGATGTCGGAGATCCGGAGCGTGTCCCGGCACAGGTCGCCGAACTCCGCCAGGACCCGGTCGCCCGCGTCGTGACCGTGCCGGTCGTTGACCTCCTTGAGCCGGTCCAGGTCCATGAGGAGGACCGACAGGTCGAACCCGTACCGCAGGGAGCGGTCGTACTCCGCCCGCCCGCGGGCCAGGACGGCCCGGCGGTTGAGCAGGCCGGTCAGCTCGTCGGTCTGGGCCAGCCAGCGCAGGCGCTTCTCCACCCGGCCCTTCCGGACGAGCAGCCAGCACAGGAGCAACAGGACCAGCACCGACACCACCGCCGCGCCGAAGTAGACGTTCTGCAGGGCGCGGTGGCTTTCCAGTTGCAGGCGACGGATCTCGTTCTCCCGGGCCAGGGTCGCGTTTTCCTGCTCCTTCAGCCGGGTCCCCAGTTGTTCCCGGGCGACGCCCTGGGCGCTTTCCCGCTCCTTCTGCCAGGCCGCCGCCGACAACCGGATGAACTCGCGCTGATGGGCGAAGGCGCTCCGAAAGTCGCCGGACGCCTCGCAGAGCCGGGCGAGGAGGGCACGGATGTCGATCAGGCGGTCCTGCAACCCCGCCTTTTCGGCCAGGTCCAGAGCGGCCGTGGCGACGGCGAGGGCCTGCGCCAGGTCCTTTCCCGCCAGGTGCAGTTCGGCCATGTCGATACGGCTGCTCACCTGCATCTGGACGTGCCTCAGCCGGTCGAACAGGCGGACGGCTTCGCCCAGGTCCCGGATGGCGGCGCCCCGGTCGCCCTTCTCCCCGGTGATGGACGCGATCCCCTGCAGGGCGAAGGCGACCCCCGACGCGTCCCCCAGCTGCCGGCAGAGGCCCAGCGAGCGGCGGTAGAACTCCAGGGCCGGCTGCGTCCGCCCCAGCGCGTGCTGGAGCCGGGCCACGTTGTAACACCCCGCGGCGATCTGCTGCCGGTTCCCCAGCCCCTCCAGGACGGCCAGCGTTTTCAGGTGGTAGTCCAGGGCCTTGGGGTAGTCTTCCATGGAAACGTACGTCTCCGCGATGGCGTTGAGGACGTCGGAGCGCGTCTCCAGATCCGAAATCCTCTCCAGGAGGGCGGCGGCGGCAACCACGTCGACCAGGGCCTCCCGGTATCGCTTCAGCATGGAGGCCTCCTGCCCTCGCCGGGCCCGGACGAGGGCCCTCAGGGCAGGGTCACCGACCGCCTCGGCGACCCGCCCCGCGGTGTCCAGTTCCGCCAGGGCCCTCTCGTACTGCCCGAGAAGGTCGAACCCGCCGCTCAGGCTGAGGCGAAGGCGGACGTCCTGCTCGCGCGTGCGGGACTGGAGCGCCAGACCCCGGGCGGCGTAGCGGATCGTGCTCTCCCCGTCTTCCAGGATATAACTGGTTTCAGCCAGAAGCCGGAAGACCGCGACCCCTTCCGGCGAGTCGATGGACGCCCCCAGGTCGTGCAGGATCCCCAGGCAGGCTTCTCGGCACTGCTCCGGGCTGTCCAGCCGGAGCCGGGATGCCCCGGCGACCCGCTGGGCGAGACTTGCAGCCGCCACGGGACGGGCCAGGCAGAGCACCAGCAGGACGAGGGCCAGCCGGAGAACCGGGGCTGACCGGTGCGGTCTCCCTGTCATGCCCCGGGGTGAAGCGCCCGTCCTGCCCATTGCCTCTGTCCTCCGCGATCATGTTGGTCAACCAGGACGAAGACAGGGTCTCTCCACAGGGGGGGTTGTAGATTGCAACGTTCGTAACGTAGACCCTATTTGAAATTTATAAGAAAATTCACGATCAGTCAAGCTCGAAGGCACTGGAGGGGCTGAATCGACGGAAAACGTCCGACCTGTCTACCCCGGAGGCGAGGCCTCCCCCGCCGAGACGCGTTCCGCCCGACTCCCGTCTCCTTCCCCCTGTCTCCCAACCGAGGCCTCCTGACGGCCGTCTCTTCCTCCTGCCGAACCCGGATAAACCGGAAAGAAACCACGGATGAACACGGATGAACACGGATGGACACGGATCATCCGGACGCTCCAGAAGAAAAGACGGGCGGTCCCAACCGCTCGCCAAGGCACAAAGCCGCCAAGCCTCGCAAAGCCGGAACCGGAAAAAGGGGATTCCCTTGCGAGGCTTTGCATCCTGGCGCCTATGCGGGAGAACTGTTCCGCCGATTCCGGACCCGGATCGGCACAAGCGGGGCATTTCAGCTCCGGGGCATGCCGGACGACGCTGCCGGGATTCCCTCCTCCGTCCCCGCATCGGGTTTCCCCACTCTGAAATCTGAATTCTTCGTTGGTGTGGTTCGTGTGGTTCGTGGTTCAATTTCCGTGTATTCCGTGTATTTCGTGGTTCAATTTCCGGTTTATCCGGGTGGGTGATCCAGGTACGCCGCCAGGATCCCGGCCGCCTTTTTCGCCCCGTCACAGCGGATCGGCGGCCAACCCGGGGTCGTCCCGAGGGTCTCGAGGATGGCCGCGGCCAGGCTTCGCGCATCGGTCCGGCCGAAATCGAGCCGCCTCCCCGCCCCGTGACGGCTGAGGCGGCCGTGGACGACATTCGCCTGCTCGAAGTGCCCCTCGAGGGGGAAGTAGAGGAACGGCCGCCGGAGCGCGGTCAGCTCCAGGGTGGTGGCGCCGCCGGCCTGCACCACGGCCAGGTCGACGGCGGCCAGGTGCTCGTAAAGCTCCGGCACGTACCCCCGAACGTCCAGCCCGGGCGGGCCGTCAACCGCCGAGCCGGGGATGCGGGGGCCGCCGACCGCGATGAAAGCGGCCTCCGGGACCCTCTCCCGCACCAGCGGACAGGCCTCCGCGAACAGCCGCAACAGGGGGATGCCCACGCTCGTCCCGCCCACGGCGCAGAGGACGACCGGCCCCTCGCCGTAGCCCAGGCGCCGTCGGACCGCGGCCCGGTCGGCCAGGGCAGCGGGGTTAAAACCCAGCACGTAACCGACAAAGTCCACCTTTTCAAGGGCCAGGGTGCGCCGGCTCGGCAGTCGGCGCCCGAACGGGACGTCGGGGACATCCTCCGCCTCGCCCACGAACAGCACCCGGTCGCAGGTCCGCCCGATTCCCCGCAGCAAGGCGACCCAGCCGCGGTTCATCACCCGCACCAGCAGGCGCTCGAACGGGTTGCGGGTCATGGCGTCCACGCCCAGGAAATCGGTCAACAGGACGAAGGGGGCCGCCTTGAGGGCCGGGTTCCGGGTGATCGCCAGCGCCAGTTCGAAGGTCTCGTCCCCCACCACCAGGCGGAAGTCCCGGGTCGCGGCCGCCTGCCGGAAGAGAGACACGTTCAACCGGAGATCCTTGTAGAACCGGAAGAGACGCAGGAGGTTGCACGGATTGCGAAACAGGTAGGACGGTTGGGCCAGGTTCAGGGAGAACCCGCGGCCGGCGGCTTCGACGATCCCCGTGCCCGTGGTGTAGTGCGCCGATTCGGGGAGGAGCGGCTCCCCGGCGGCCGCCAGGAAATCCCGCGCGGCGTCGCCGGCCAACCAGGCCAGGCGGACGCCCGGGACCTTCTCCCGAAGCGCGGCGGCGAGAGCCAGGTCCCGGGTGACGTGCCCGAGGCCGATGCTGCCGCTGACAAACAGGACTCCGGGGGTTTTCCTGAACATGGGTTCGAACCCGGCATTCTTGATTTCAGACTCGCAACTGATCTTAGAGTCTCCGCCGCCCGGGAGCAAGGGCTTTTCGTCGCGGCCGTCTTTTTCGCGGCTTTTAGGGGGTGGAAGTGGGTCTCGGGAACAGGGCCGGCGACCATCTGAAGCGGAGTTCCGTTCGAGGCCCTTTAAGAGACTTTGCGGCCAAGGCGGTCTTCCTTGGCGCCTTGGCGGGAGCCTGCCCGGATCTTGATCTCGCGCAACGATCGCAAAGGAAAACGGATCGCCGGTGGTGCGGCCAAGGGGCGCCCCGCCTCCGGGAGGCGCCTTCCGGAATTTCTCTCGGAGGAACACGGGGGCACGGAGAAGAGGCGTATCCGGTTGCGGTCAACCGGCCAAACGCCATCGCCTGTCTCCCGACGACGACCTCCTGACAGTTTTCGCACTTCCCGTTCGTGTTCACCCTCATCGAGGCGTATGCCCCCGCGTACCGCGCGGGCCCGGGGTCCGGTGTATCCGCCGAACTTGACATCCCGCCTTCCATCGAGTCTAATGATGATGATCTCGCAAGAAGTCCGGATTTTGATCTCACAGAGGCACGGGGGCACGGAGAAGAATCATAAGGATTGTTGATTCTCTTAAATACGATTTGCATTTCTCCTTGCCTCTGTGAGAGAAAAGGACTTTATGCGAGGGCGTCAATGCTGTTTGAACGCAAGCTTCGGGGGGGAAACGATGCATCCAAAGGCAGGCCAACCGGTTACCCCGCTGTTGCGCCGGCTGGGCCTGATCGCCTGGCTCGCGCTCAGTTTCAGCGCCGCCGCGATGGGTGGGTTGTTCGTGCCCGGGGAGTGGTATGCGACGCTGAACAAGCCGTCGTGGAACCCGCCCGGCTGGGTGTTCGGCCCGGTGTGGTCGGCGCTATACACCCTGATGGCGGTCGCCGCGTGGCTCGTGTGGACGCAGGGCGGATTCAGGGCGCAGCGCCGGCCGCTCACACTCTTCCTTGCGCAACTGGCGCTCAACGCGGCCTGGACGCCCCTTTTCTTCGGACTGCACTGGACCGGTGCGGCCTTTGCCGAGATCGTGCTGCTCTGGCTGGCGATCGCCGCGACGATGGCCGGCTTCCGTCCGGTCAGCCGGGCCGCGGCGTGGCTGCTCGCGCCCTACCTGGCGTGGGTGAGCTTCGCCGCGGTGCTGAACTTCGCCCTGTGGCGAATGAACGCCTGAACACGCCGTCACACCGCTGCGGCATTTCGCCGAGGGTCTGGACGTCACGAGACCAGCCCACTCGGCCCGTTCGGGGTGTGGGCAGGGCCCCTGCCCGGCGGGGTACAGGCCGGCCAGGACACCCGCGACGGCCAGGAGGTCGACGGGGTTCACCCGCCCGTTCTCGTCTACGTCCCCATTCCTGGCACCCATATCCACCCATATCCAGCTCATCCCGATGGATCCGATAACCAATTACCCGCGAAAAGACTGGTGCATCTCACGAAATCCTTCGGCAAGAGAGCGAACACCTGGTCAGCGCCTTTGCAAGGGTTTCAAGAACGGTCATAGGGAAACACTCCTGGCTTGAGGCTGAGGAGGAAGTCGCCACAGGGGACGCACAGGATGTCGTCGCGCAACAACAGATCCTTCCCGCGATACAACAGAAAACGGCGGCTCTCCGGATAGTCCTCGCCGAAGCTCTTCAGGCCGCGCAGATCTTCCGGCCGCACCTGGGTCGTGTTTTTAACCTCCAGCGCATACAGTCCGCTTTCGCCATAGACGACAAAATCCACCTCCACTCTCGATCTCGTCTGCCAGTAGGAGAGTTGGTGGTTGCCCGCCGTGTATTCGCACCAGGCACGGAGATGCTGGGCGACGAGCCCTTCCAGGGCGGCGCCGTCGATCTCTCCCGGCGCATCCAGCGGCCCGCGGGGACGGTTGGCGCGGAAAACGCCGGCGTCGAAAAAGAAAAATTTCGGGTGGGCCGCCAATTCACGCTTGGCCCGCCGAGTGAAGACCGGGATGCGGAAGGACAGGAGAAGGTCCTCCAGCAGACCCAGATAGCCTTCGACTGTTTTACGGCCCACGGTGCATTCGCGGGCGACATTGGCGAGGTTGAGCACTCCCGCGTGCGAAAAACTGATGGCTTCGAGGAAGCGGGAAAAATTTCCGATATTGCGCGCCAGGCCCTCCATTTTAACTTCTTCCCGCAGGTAGAGGCCATTGTAGGCGTGCAGGATGCTCTCCGGTTTCCGCCCGCCCCGAACGACCGGCAGCATGCCAAGGCGCAACGCTTCCGCCAGGTCGAACCGCGGACCGAGTTCGGCGGCCATGAAGGGGTGCAGGGACTTCTGCGCCGCCCTTCCGCCCAACAGGTTCACACCGCCCCGCCGGAGCTTGCGGGCGCTCGACCCCGTCAGAATGAACTGGATGGATTTTCGTTCTTCCATCAGCAGATGGACGACTTCCAGCAGTTCGGGCAGTTTCTGAACTTCGTCGATGACCACCTGCGGGACGGAGGGCTGGGCCTTGATCAACTCCCTCACGCGTTCGGGCCGCGCGGACAGGACCCGCACGGTTTCCGGCTCCAGCAGGTCGATCCGGACCGCTTGCGGGAAAAGCGCCTGGGTCAACAGGGTCTTGCCGGTGCCACGAGGACCGAGCAGGAAAAAATGGTCGGCGGGGGGAGAAAAAAAGCGAGACACTAATTCCATATTGCGCCTCAAAACGGCATTTCTGGTGCCATTTTATCACGGGTTGGCCGGCGATCGCAAGAAATCCGGAAGAATCGCGCCGTGGTCAGTGAAAAGGGGAAATTGACGGTCGCGGTTGGCAGGCTGTCTGGTCCGCTCATGGGGGAACCTCCGGCCGGATTATAAATCCCCGGACTACCGGGGAAATTTGACGGGTTCGCAAAAAGTCCCTTTCTCTCACAGAGGCACGGAGGCACGGAGAAATGCAAATCGTATTTATTAGAATCAAAAAATCTTATGATTCTTCTCCGTGCCTCTGTGCCTCTGTGAGATCACAATCAGGACTTATTACGGGGGTGTCATTATTGTTCATCAAGCTCCTGGCGCCGGGGACGCCCTGCCGGGGCGGCGGGGACGCGACGCCGCACCCCGACAGCGCCTTCGCCGGGGCGGCGCGGGCCGGCCAAGCCGATGCATGGGTCTTCGCGTACGTGCCCCGGTGCCGGGGCTTCGGCGGTCAGGGGACCGGAATCCCGACGTACTTCCCGATCTGGTGCGTGGCGGCGTTTTCGAGGGTGGCCCCTGCCAGGAGCGGGCCGGCCGATTCCAGGCGCACCCAGGCCACGGACGCCGCCACGGACGGGAAGAGGACGGCCGGGTCCGCCACCGACTGGGCGTTGGCGGCCACCGTCCCCGCGCTCGTCCCCACCTCCGCCCCCGAGGCATCGTAAGCCTTCAGGGTGTAGGCGTTGGTCGAACCCGAGAGGTCCGTGAGCCGCAGCACCGTCGTCCAGGCGCCCGTGCACCGGACCAGCGGGAAGCACTGCTTCGTGCACCCGCCCCCCATCCCCAGGAGGCCGTCGAAGTCCAGGCTCTCCAGCCCGTTCCTGGCCGCGTTGATCTCGAAGCCCAGGAGGGGCGTCGGCGAGACCACCCGCACCCGCGCCGCGGAGGGGAACGGCGTCCCGCCGAAGAGGGACCACACCTCCCGCGTCATCTGGCTCTGGGGCCCCACGCTGAGGTCGGCGCTCGCCAGGAGGGAGCCCGCGCCGTCCAGCAGGTCCGCCTTCGCCGTGACCGGGGCCGTCCCCAGGTTGGAGAAGGTCACCCCCGTGTACCACTGGTCGTCGGGCGGGACCTCGCCCAGGTGCAGCGTCGAGCTGGACCGCTCCGTCAGCGCCTCCGCCGGCAGGACGAAGCCGGGCAGCCCCGACAGCCCGCCCTGGGCGCTGAAGATCCCGAACAGCTCGAAGCCCAGCAGCGGGCCCGCGTTCTCGTCCACGCCGCCCTGCGTCGGCACCTCCACCTTGAGGAAACGGATCTGGCTCGGGTCGATCCCCGACCCGGCCGGGAACAGGCCGCTGACGAGCCGCACGTACTTTCCCCGCGCGGGGATGAGGAGCGGGCCCAGGGCCCCCAGGGGCGTCCCGTCCTCCCGGTAGGCCGACAGGAGCACCTGGACGCTCACGGGCGTGGTGTTGAGCAGGGTGAGGCCGGTGTACCAGTTCCCGATCCCCGACACCACGTAGGGGTAGACCATCCCCAGGCAGCCGGTGTCCAGCAGCGGCAGGATCACCTCGGTGGTGGCGTTGCCGCGCATGCCGAACTCGATGACCCCCGCCACCTTCTTCTGGCTGGTGAGGCGCAGCCAGTAGTCGCTGCCGTTTTCCACCAACTCCGCCGCGTCCAGGCTCAGCGCCTCCCCGGGCAGGAGCGTTCGCCGGGGCGCCCCCTTGGCGTACACCGGCACCCCCGCGCCGTTGAAGGCTTCGATCACCACTTCGGTGGCGGACGACCCGGGGTTCGCCAGGGTCAACCGGCTCCACCAGTTGGCGTCCGTGGCCAGGTGGGCGGCGTACAGGCGGTAGGCGGCCTCGCCCTGCACACCCACCTCCACCGTCTCGCTCTCCGCCGTCCCGCCCACCTCCACCCAGTAGGACCCGTTGGCGTTCAGGGTCGGGGTGGTGTACTCGGGGGAGGTGGCGCCGGCGATGGGGTTCGAGCTGTCCCCGCTCTCGCCGAGGTACCACTGGCAACCGGCTTTCGCACCGCCCTCCCAGGCCACGCCCAGGGTCGCCCGCTCCCCGGCCTGCACCGTCACAGGCTGCGGCTGGGAGTTGATGACGGGGGCGGCCCCGTTCACCCGCACCTCGGCCGCCTCGCTCCCCACCGACCCGCAGGCGTTGGACACGCGCACCCACCAGGACGTGGTGGACGTCACGGGCGGCGTGGTGAAGGATGGCTCATTGCTCCCCACCGGCGTGCCCGTTTCCCCCCGGGGCCCCTGGTACCACTGGTAGCTGAAGGGCGCCTGCCCCTCGGCCTTCACCGAGAGCGTGACCACGCCCCCGGGGCGCACCGTCCGACCCTTGGGCTGTCGCCGGATCACCGGGGGCGAGCAGGTGGATACCGTCACCGTGACGGTCCGGCTTTCGCTGAGGCCGCAGGGGTTGGTGACCCGGACCCAGAAGGACCGGGTCCGGTCCAGGGGCGGGGTCACGAACACGGGCGCGATGGCCCCGGAGACCGGGAGGGTGACGTCGCCGCTCGGGCCCTCGTACCACTGGTAGTAAAACGGCGCGTTCCCGGAGACGGCGGCGGTCAGCGTCGCCGTCTGCCAGGCGAGGACCGTCGTGTCCGCCGGTTGGCTCGTGAAAACCGGGGGATAGCACTCCTCCACCGTCACCACGGCGGCCGGGCTGTCGGCCTGGCCGCAGGCGTTGGTCACGCGGACCCACAGGGACCGCGTCTGGTTGAGCGGGCCGACGGTCAGCAGCGACGTCGTCGCCCCGGGGACGGGGTTGGCCGTGTTCCCCGTCTCGCCGTCGTACCACTGGAACGACAGCGGCGCGGTGCCCGTGGCCGAAACGCCCAGGGACACGGTGGCGCCGATGTTGACGGTGGTGCCCTGCGGGGGGGTCGTGATGACGGGCGGCGTGCAGGAAAGCACCGTCACCGTGGCCGTGGCCGTGTCCAGGTCCCCGCACCCGTTGTGGACTTGCAGGCGGTACGTGGCGGAGGCGGTCAGGGGCGGCGTGGTGTACCAGGCCTGGGTGGCGCCGGCGACGGGGTTCGTTCCGCCGGGGGTCAGCTCGAACCATTGGAAGTCCAGGGGGGCGGTCCCCCGGACCTGGGCCGTCAGGGTGGCCCGCTGTCCCGCCGGGACGACGCTCCCGAGCGGCTGGGCCACGATGGACGGGGCGATGCACGACTGCACCGTGATCACGGCCGCCGGGCTGTCGGCGGCGCCGTAGACGTTGGACACCCGGACCCAGAAGGCGGTGGTCGTCGCCAGCGGGGGGGTGACCAGGGCGGGCGACACCGCGCCCGCAATCGGGGCGGAGGTGTCGCCCGAGGGCCCGGTGTACCACTGGTACGAAAGCGGCGCGGTGCCCTCGGCCACCACCGCGAGCAGGACCGACTCGCCGGGGAGGACCGTGGTCGATGCCGGCGGGGCGGTGACGGACGGCGCGGCGCCCCCCGTCACCGTGAGGGTGGCGACGTCGCTGTCGGCGAAGCCGAGGAAGTTGTAGACCCGGGCGAAGACCCGGCCGCTGGCCGGGATTTCCGGGAGGATGAGGTAGGGGGCGTTGGGGGCCCAGTCGATGAAATCCATCTCGTCGCCCAGGAGCCCGCCGAACCAGGCGTAGCCCAGGGGTTCCGAGCCCGCGGCCGAGACGGTCAGGGTGGCCGTAGCCCCCGCGGGGATCGTCACGTCGTGGGGGTGCTGGGTGATGGTGGGCGGAGTGGTGAGGGTCGCACTGGTGAGGGCCATGGAACTCCAGCCGCTGGCCGAGATCTTCGTGACGCCCACGGAGCCCAGCACCTGCCGGAAGGTGTTGTCCCGGACGACGGCGGACCCGTTCCCCAGCTGCCCGAGGGCGTTGTAACCCGCCGCCCAGACGGTGCCGTCCGACTTCAGGGCCAGGGAGTGCAGGCTCGCCCGGGCCGCGATGGCCGTGACGCCCGTCAGGCCGGGGACCGCCTGCGGGGTGAGGTAATTGGTGTACGACGGCAGGCCGAGGGCCCCCCAGCCGTTGCCCCCCCAGGCCAGGACAGTCCCGTCGCTCTTCAGGGCCAGGGAGAACGAGGCCCCCGCCGCGATGGCGGTGATGCCCGTCACCCCCGGGACCAGGTAGGGGGTGAGGCGGTCGGTGGTGGACCCGTCCCCGATCTGCCCCGCATCGTTTCCGCCCCAGGTCCAGACCTTGCCGTCCGCCGTCAGAGCCATACAGTGATCGTTCCCCGCGGCCACGGCCGCCACGTTGGTCAATCCGGGCACCGGCCCCGGGGAGGGGCGACCGTCCGTGGCGCCGTCGCCCAGCTCGCCGTAGAAGCCGTCCCCCCAGGCCCAGACCTGCCCGCCGCTCAACGCCAGGGAGTGGTAGTCGCCCGCCGCGATGGCCGTCACGCCGGACAATCCCGGTACCGGGCTCGGATAGTAGCGGTTGTCGTAGGTGTTGTCCCCCAGCTGGCCGTCCAGGTTGTAGCCCCAGGTCCAGACGGACCCGTCCCCCTTCAGCGCCATCGAATGCAGTGACCCCGCGGCAATGGCCACCCCGCCGTTGAATCCCGGAACCTCTTTCGGGGTACTCTGGTTGTACGTGGTCCCGTCGCCCAGCTGCCCGCTGTAATTGTCTCCCCAGGCATAGATCTTCCCGTCGCTGAGGGCAAGCGTGTGGTTGTCCCCGGCAGAGATCGCCGTGACCAGGGGGTCCGAACCGACGGCGAAGGCGAACGGATTGACGCCTTCGCAGGATCCGGTGCCGCACTGCCCGGCGATGTCGGTTCCGAAACACCAGACCGACCCGTCCGCCCGGACGATGGCCGACCCGAACTGCATCCCGGCGACCCGAAGCGCCCCGCTCATCCCGTCGATCTGGGTCGGCGTGTTTCGATCCGAGGTGGATGCGATTCCCAGTTGGCCGTACTCGTTGTATCCCCAGGTCCAGACCGTCCCGTCACCGCGGGCCGCGAGAGAGTGAGCCGACCCGCCCGCGACGGAAACCACGTTGGTGAATACTTCGACGGGGAGCTTCCGGGTCGTCCATGTCCCGTCCCCCAGCTGGCCGTTCCAGTTGCCTCCCCAGGCCAACAGTTTGCCGTCCGTTTTCACGGCCAGCGAATGGGAAGAGCCCGCCGCGAGGGAAGAGACCCCCGTGAGCCCCGAGACGGGGACCGGCGTGGTGCGGCGGACGGTCGTGCCGTCGCCGACCTGTCCCCTGTTGTTCATGCCCCAGGCCCAAACCGCGCCATCCTGCCGAAGGGCCAGGGAATGCCCGCTTCCCGCCGCAACGGCCTGGACGTTCTCCACGAGGGAAACCGGGACGGGTGCCAGCCGGTTCGTCAGGCTGCCGTCGCCGAGCTGCCCGTTGCTGTTGAGCCCCCACGCCCAGACCGTCCCGTCCGACTTCACCGCCAGGGAATGGTTGGACCCGGCGGCAATGGCGATGACGTCTCCGAGCCCCGGAACCTGCCGGGGCGTGTTGTGGCCGGTGGTGGTCCCGTCCCCCAGCTGGCCGTAGGAATTGTTCCCCCAGGCCCAAACCGTCCCATCCGACTTCAGCGCCAGGGAAAAGTAGGCCCCTGACGCCACCGCGGTGATATTCGTCAGGCCGGGTACCGGGCCAGGAGTATAACGGGCGGTGTCGGTACCGTTCCCGAGTTGGCCGTAGTTGTTGCTGCCCCAGGCCCAGACCGCCCCGTCGGACCTCACCGCCACCGTGTGGAAGGGCGCGACGGCAACGTTCATCACCCCTGTTATCACCACCGCCTGGACCGGCGTGAGCTGAAGCGCCTGGGCCCCGTTCCCGAGTTCGCCGAAGGTGTTGCTGCCCCACTTCACCACGGTCCCCCCGGCGGCCGGGGCGGCGCCGGCAAACACGGGCGCGGCGAGGGCGGCAACGGCCAGGACGGCGACCAGGGCCGGAAGCGCCAGGCCCCGGATCGTTGCGCGGGCAACGACGGCCGCGCGACCGAAAGCCTTGCTGGCTGACGAAAACAGATGATGGGATGTCATGCTTCCCTCCTGAGGAAACGGGTCTTCCGACGACGGAAGGGAGATGGAAATCTCTGTTTCATATCTCCCTCCGGCATCAGGTGACAAAAAGTCAAAACATTTCATCCTGCACGCCTCGTAAACCCTGAGCGTCCGGTCGCCCCGGGGCGTGCTCGCTCGGGGCGGTCGTTCTCATGCCGAACGCGGCGGGACGAACCCCGCCCTCACGGGTCGATCTGCTGCTTCAGCTTCAGCAGTTCCGGGTTCTCCGGATCGAGCGCCAGACCCTCCTGAACGACGGTCCGGGCGTAGCCCGTTTGACCCAGCTGAATCATCAGCCTCGCCGTTCGGAGTTTCGAGGCCGCCGCGTGGCGGCGGGCCTCCTCCGGGGAAAGGTTCTTCGCAACGGTTTCGAGGCTCTCCAGGCAGTTCATGGCCGCGGCCCGGTAATCCTCGAAAAGGGCCGGGGTGGACCCGTAACAGAGCGTGAAGTACATCCCCCCCGAGAGGAAGTGGACCTGCACCTGTTTCATCATCCCGGGGACTTCCATGACGTTCTGCAAGGCGGGGCTTCCCTGGAACATCGTGTCGGTCAGCGAAAACGATGCGCTGGCCACTTTCGCCTTCATCCGCCCGTTCTGCAGTTCAAGGTCCCCCCGCAGGGCCTTCAGGTCGGCGTACGGGCTCGACTGGCCGATCACCAGGATCAGGTTCGCTTTCACGCCCGGGTAGACGAATTTGACTTTTCCCCGCGGATCGTCCTGGAACTCCTGGGTTTGCCATCCCTCCGGAGGGAATATCCTGAAAAACCCCCGGGGATCGACATACGGTTTCTCCACCAGTTTCGGCTTGTCCCCAGCCGCCAGATTGACGGTGAAGACAATTAGAATCCAGGTCAGGCGCAGGGCCGTCTCCATGGGCCGGAACGGGCGATCGCAGGACTCTCCCAGGCTCTCTCGACGGCTGATCATATTTTCCTCCCTCAGGCATGAACGTTGATTTGACATTCCGTGTCGAAGATGGTGCTTCACCTCTGGGCCCGGTCGATGACAGGGGTCACGGCCTTCTCCAGCCGTTCTCCGACAGCCCGCGGCCAACCCTGCCCTTTCCGCGGCCGCGCGCTCTGCACCGCGGCCCGGTCCTGCCGGCTGTCATCGTCACCCCTGCCTCCGGAAATAACTCACAGGCTCAGGGTACTATGCGGTGCTCCCCTTTGTCTAGACAAAAATCCACTAAAAATAAGCTAATGGATCAAGAAGGGTCTCGGGCCCCTTCTTGATCCATACCTTTGAGGCCTCGCAGAGGCCGCAGCGGCAGCCGCTGCGC
>JAGNHB010000038.1 GCA_018001935.1 Acidobacteriota bacterium | reverse complement strand
GGCTGGGGCTGGGGCTGGGGTTGGTCCGGGTGGGGCTGGGGCTGCCACTGGGGGCACCACGGCTGCGTCTGGAGGAACGGCCACTTCTGCGACCGTTACGGCTACGGGCACGGCGGTTACGGTCACCATGGCGGCAACGACCATCACGGCGGCCATGGCCGCGTCGGCCCCTGGCAGCATGACCCCAACCATCGCGGAGGGGTCCCCTACCGCAACAGCGACGTCGCCCGCCGTTACGGGTCCGAGAACACCCGCGGCGCCACCACGCGGGGGTCACGGGCCGAAGCGGGCGCCTACAGCCGGAACGATGTCGGCCGGGGCGCGGGGAGAAGCCTCGCGGAATACCGGGCCAACGGCGCCATGGGTGACCGGGCGGGTAACGCCCGTGGCACGCCGTCCGCCCCCGGCCGGTCTGACGCCTACCGCTCCGCCACGTCGGGCGAGCGCGCCGGCGGCGCCAGCCGCGCCGCCTACAGCCGGTCCGGGAGCACGGGGCGGGGGGCGGCCTCCGACCGCTACGCCACCGCGGACCGGGGGGCCGGAACCAGCCGCGCCGCCTACAGCCGGTCCGGGGACACGACCCGGGGGACGGCGTCCGACCGCTACGCCTCCAGGAGCCGATCCGCCGACACCGGCCGGAGCTACGCCGGGAGCCGGTCCGCCTACGGCAGCCGGTCCACCGGCGGCGACCGTTCCACCAGCCGGGGATACTCCGCGGGCGGGCGCTCCTCCTACGCCGGTTACGGCACGGGATCCGGGCGATCCTACTCGGGGAGCCGGCCGTCGTACGGGGGCGGTTCGTACGGGGGGCGGTCCTACTCGGGCGGCTCCTCCGGCGGCCGGTCCTACTCCGGGGGCTACTCCGGCGGCCGGTCCTACTCGGGCGGCTCCTCCGGCGGCCGGTCCTACTCGGGCGGCTCCTCCGGCGGCCGGTCTTACTCGGGGGGCTACTCCGGCGGCCGGTCTTACTCGGGCGGCTCCTCCGGGGGCCGGTCGTATTCCGGCGGGTCCCCGGGCGGTCGCTCCGGCGGCGGCTTCTCCGGGGGAGGGCGCTCGGGGGGCGGCTCCTCCGGCGGCGGCCGCTCCGGGGGCGGCGGTGGATCCCGTCGCTAGCTCCGCCTGAACCCAGGTCCGGGAGGACACAAACCGGCAGGGGGCGCCGAGCGACGGCGTTCCCTGCCTTTTCCGCGCCATTCACCCGTTCCGGGGCTCCCATCCCGGAAGGGACCGCGAAACGCGCACTTCCCGCCGGAGGCAGCACGATGAGTAACACCCGAATCAGCCGGTCGGCCGGGGTCGCGACCCTGGCGCTGGCCCTCCTCTGCGTGGCCGCACCGGCCCAGGCCTCGCTGGACCCCGTCTTGAAACCGTACCTGGCGAAGTACGAGATCCCGGCCCTGGCCGCCGCCGTCGTGAAGGACGGGAGGATCGTCGCCGCGGGGGCGGTGGGCACCCGGCGGTGGGGCGAGAACATCCCGGTGACCCCCAGCGACCGGTTCCACCTGGGCTCCGACACCAAGGCCATGACCGCCACCCTGGCGGCCATCCTGGTGGACCAGGGGAAACTCCGGTGGGACTCCACCGTCGGGGACGTCTTTCCCGACCTCGGCGAAAATGCCGACCCGGTCTTCACCCGGCTGACGCTCGAGCAGCTGCTTTCCCACACCAGCGGTCTCCCCAGCGACAACCTGTCCAGGGACGCCGTTCCTTACATGGCCCTGACGGAGGTCTCCGACGACTGGCCGGTGGGTAACCTCGACGAGATACGGGCCTGGCTGGTCCGCCGGTGGGCGGCCCTTCCGATGCCCGGCAAGCCCGGCGGGACGTTCGAGTACTCCAACCTCAACTACGTCATCGTGGGCGCCATGATCGAGCGTCTCGAGGGGAAGACGTGGGACGAGCTGATCTTCGACCGGATCTTCCGTCCCCTGAACCTTCGCACGGCCGGCCTCGGGACGCAGTCGACCCCGGGCCGGACGGACGCCCCCCTCCCGCACGCCGTGGTGAACGGGAAGATCAAACCGCTGCTGGCGGGACCCCTGTCCGACAACCCCGCGGTGATCGGCCCCGCGGGGATCGCCCACATGTCTGTCCTGGACTTCGCCCGGTGGGCGGGATGGAACGCGGGGGAGGGAAAGCGCGGCCCCGCCCTCGTGAAACCGGAGACCCTGAAAAGGCTCCACACCGCCGTCGTGACCATTCCCCCGCCGGCGGACGCCCCCGTCGGCACCCCGGCCGGCGGCAAGTACGCCCTCGGCTGGGGCGAGCGGGTGCGGGACTTCCACCCCGACCCCATCCTCTGCCACAGCGGCTCCAACGGGATGAACATCGCCCAGGTCCACCTCGACCCGAAGGCGGACTTCGCGGTGGTCCTCCTGGCCAACATCGCCGGGAAGAAGGCGAACGAGGCCCTGGACGAACTGGTGAGGGAACTGTTCGAGGCCTGGGCCGCGAAGCCGGCGCCTCCCGCTCCCCGGTCGGCGGCAACGGAACCGCCGAAAGAGAAACCGGAAGGCAAGAAGCCCGCCGACGGGAAGTGATCCCCGGCCGCACGCGCGGGCGGCTTGCCGGGCCCTGCCGGACCCGGGTGACGAATACCCGCCGGTCACCCCGGCGCACGGGCCCCCGTTTCTCCCTCCTTGCAAAGCCCCCCGTTCCGGCGTATAGTGGCGGACCGGCCCCGCGAGGGGACACCGGGAAAGACTTTCACCGGAAAGGAATCAACATGACGGAACAAACCCTGGCCATCGTCAAGCCGGACGCCATGAAGGCCCGTGCGGCCGGAAAGATCCTGGACATGATCCTCGAGGCCGGCTTCGGCCTGTCGGCGGTCCGGCTCGTCCACCTGACCCGGGAGCAGGCGGAGGGTTTCTACCAGGTCCATCGCGAACGCCCCTTCTTCCCCTCGCTGACGGCCTTCATGACCGAGGGGCCCGTCCTGGTCATGGTCCTGGAGGCGGAAAACGCCATCGCCCGCTGGCGCGACCTCATGGGGCCCACCAACCCCGCGGAGGCGTCGGAGGGGACCATCCGCAAGCGTTTCGGCGCCGGCATCGCGCGAAACGCCGTCCACGGCTCCGACGCCCCGGAGACGGCACGCTTCGAAATCGCCTACTTCTTCAGCGAGCTGGATCGCGTACGGAGGTAAACGTGGGGCTCAAGGACTTTTTCTCCCAGTACCGCGAAAAGCAGGACAAGCGCAAGTACGACAAGCTGGTCCGCCGGCTCTGCCAGAAGTTCGCCCAGTCCTACGAGCGCTACGCCGCCGCCGACGAACTGGGCAACATGGAGGGGGAGGACGCGATCTTCGGCCTCCTGCAGCGCTTCGGTTTCCAGTCGCCCCAGATCATCGAGGACGAGGAGGAGAAGCGCCACGTCTACCACCTGGTCCTGGAGCGGGGAGAGGAGGCGGTGCCGGCCATCCTGCGCTACATCCGGGAGAAGGAGAGCCTGGTCTACCCGCTCCGCCTGCTGCGGGAAATCGCGGGGGACGAGGCCTGCCGGGCCCACATCATGAACTCCCTGAAAGATTTCGCCCCCGAGTACAACCGGGCGCCGGAAAAGAAGACCGACCTCATCGCCGCGCTCGGGGAGTACAGCGGCCCCGGCATCGTGGACGCCCTCCTGCCGTTCCTGGCCGACCCCAACGACGACGTGGTGGTGGGCTCGCTGGACATCCTTTCCCGGCACGTGGAAGAGGAAGAACGCGTCCGGGACGCCTTCCTGGCCCTGCTGACCGCCGACGAGGAGAAGCCGCGGGTCCAGCGCCGGGTCCTGGAACTGCTCAAGGACCTCAAGTGGAAGGTGACCGGCTTCCGCAAGAAGGTGGAGGAGAAGCTCCCCCCGGACTTCTACATCGACAAGAAAGGCTTCATCAAGCGCCTGGGCGAGAGCTGACCCCCGAAAGACCGGTTTTCAACCACGAACGACACGAACCACACGAACGAGGCCGGTGATGAAAACATACGACAAGGTCCTCGTTGGCGTTCTGGCGGTTTTCCTCGTGATTTCCGTCTGGATGGCGTTCGAGGTGTCCTGTTCCCTGCAGTGGTCTGACGATCAGTTTGCACAACAACTGCTTTCCGAAATTCTGTTCAACCAGCAAGACCACTACCTCAGGCACAAGGAATACACGGATCTGGACCACATATACCTCGGGTATCTTGAAGAGAAATATAAGCCCTGGAAGCTGGGCAATCCGGTCATTGCCGACAATCATTTCGTATTGAAAAACTACGATTTCAAAGGGTACCTCAGCAGGGATAAAAAGAGATTCCTGGTTGAGGCAAAAGGAATAAAGAACCCGGAGCGGGTGATATACATTACGCAGGACTCTATCAATATAGCAAACGGGAGATTCAAGTTCTTCTATGGAAGACCAGCGATATGGGAAGATTGATCATGCCTTTCAACCATAAAGGCTTCTGCACCCGACTCTGCACCTTTGCGCGAGAGAAACGTCCGAAAAGGCGGGAGTGACCCCATGCCCCGGTTCAAACTTGTCCTAGAGTACGAAGGCACGCGGTACCGCGGGTGGCAGGTGCAGGCCAACGCCCGGTCGGTCCAGGGGGAGATCCTGGCGGCGGCCCGGCGCGCCCTGGGGACGGACGCCCTCGACCTGCAGGGCGCCGGGCGGACCGACGCGGGGGTCCACGCCCTCGGGCAGGCCGCCCACCTGGACGCCGACACCGCCCTGGCCCCGGAGCGCCTCCGCCTGGCCCTCAACGACGCGCTGCCCCCGGACATCCACGTCCTCGAACTTTCCAAGGCCCCGCCGGGTTTTCACGCCCGCAAGGACGCCCGGGCACGGGTCTACCTCTACCAGGTGTCCCGGCGTCGGACCGCCCTGGCGAAGCGCTTCGTCTGGTGGGTCCGGCAACCCCTCGACGTCGCCCGGATGGCGCGCTGCGCCCGCCGTTTCGAGGGCTTCCACGACTTCCGCTCCTTCATGGACGCCCGGGCGGGGGACAAGTCCTCCCTCGTCGCCCTCGACGAGGCGCGGGTCCGGGAGGCGGGGGACCTCATCCTTTTCCGCTTCCGGGGGTCCCACTTCCTCTGGAAGATGGTCCGCCGGATGGTCGGCGTGCTGGTGGCCATCGGGCGGGGGGACCATTCCGAGAAGGACGTCGCGCGGTTCCTGTCAGCGCCTTCCCCCGAGCCGGCCCGCCTGACGGCGGCCCCCTCCGGCCTCTTCCTGGAGAAGGTCCTCTACGAGGGCGACCCCGACCCGGTCGACCTCGAACCCCTCATCCGCCTGTGAACACCCGGCAACGGATAACCACGGATAACCACGGATGAACACAGATGAACACGGATAGAGACAGATCAAGACAGATCAATGAGGTTTAACCCCCGGCGTCCCATAAGTCCTTTTGGTCCTTTACGTCCTTTTGGTCCTTTCGGTCCTTGTCGTTCTCCCCACGGCCGGCCCTTTCCCGGGACGAAACCGGCCGGGGAGCGAAAATACGATGGCGGGAGAGCAGGATGAATCAGCAGGAATGGTGGAATCTTGGTCAGGTCGTTCTGGTGATGCTGTTCGGCGCGGCGGCGGCCGGGTGCCTCTCGACGCCCGGCGGAGGGGATGCGCCGGGGTGGCGGACGGTCCACCGGGGCACCTTCCGGCAGCTCACCGACTTCGGCCCCAAGGTGGCCATGGTCTTCGACGACGGCCGGAAAGCGGTGGTGGCCGACAACGCCTGGGAGAACCGCCGGCTCTACCTGGTGGACCTGGAGAGCGAGCGGGTGACGCCGGTGGACCTGCCCGACCCGGGGCGCCTGTCCGTCAACCGCTTCGTGTACGGCGGCGAGTGCGTCTACGCCCTCTTTTCCACCCCGGGCTCGGACCGCCCGGCGGCCTTCCGGGTGGACCGGTCGGGCGGCCTGACCCCCCTGACGTACTACGGCCGCGTCACGCTCTACACCGACGATCGCCCCGCCCCCGGCGCCGACGACCTGGCGGCCGCGGCCGCGCGGGGAGAGCTCGACGGTCTGACCGAGCTGCGCAAGACGGTCTGCAGGGCGGACCCCGCCACGGGCGACCTCACCGACGCCGGTGACGACCGGGTCCACTTCTTCGTCAACGACGGCACGTTCGTGGAGACCAACCTCGCGTCCGAGATCGAACGCCTGCGGGGATCGACCGTCGGCGAGGTCGTCGACGACGCGGCCTTCCGCTCGCTGTCGCCGGTCGGGGATTGGGCGATCCGGGTCGAACGGGTCTCCGGCGGCGCCGCCCACGAGTCGGACGGGGACGGCCGGCTGAGGGGGGTCACGGCGTCCCGGAACGGCCGGGAGATCGCAATTTACCGGGCCGGGTCCGACCCCGACCTTTTCTACTGGGTCTGCCGGGTGGACCACCGGCTCTACCTGGTCGGTTCCTCGGTCCGGTATTTCGACCTGAACACCCTGGCCCCTCCGGCCGGGCCCCCGCGAGGTTGACGGGGGGTCACCCCGTGTCCCGCCCCCGGCGGGGGAGTTGCCCCGCTCCCGGGTGGGTTTTACCTTTTTTCCTGCTTGAAATCACGGAGAAAAGCCCTACAATCAGATTTCGCCCGGCGTCCGGGCCCGTTCCTTCACCGAACCGGCGCCTCCCGGGCGGGATCGCGATCTTCCCCCGAAGGAGCCCCATGGAAAACCTGATCTACCTCGACAACGGCGCCACGTCCTTCCCCAAGCCCGAAGAGGTCTACACCTACATGGACCAGTTCTACCGGCAGTTCGGGGTCAACCCGGGACGTTCGGGGTACGATCTCTGCATGGAGACCGGCGAGATGGTGGAAACCACCCGGCGCATCCTGACGCGATTCTTCAACGGCACCGACCCGAACCGCCTGGTCTTCACCTACAACTCCACGGACGCCCTCAACCTCGCCATCTTCGGCCTGCTCAAGCCCGGGGACCACGCCATCACCACCACCCTCGAGCACAACTCGGTCCTGCGGCCGCTGTACCATCTCTCGCTGGACGGGGTCGAGGTGGATTACGTCCCCTTCGACGCCAGGGGGTTCGTGGACCCCGACGACATCGCCCGGGCCTTCCGCCCCAACACGCGCCTGGTGGCCGTCAACCACGGCTCCAACGTCATCGGCACGGTCCAGGACATCGCCGCCGTCGGCGCCCGCTGCCGGGAGCGCGGCATCCCCTTCCTCATCGACGCGTCCCAGACCGCGGGGATGCTCCCCATCGACATGGCGGCCCAGAACATCGACGTGATCGCCTTCACGGGCCACAAGTCCCTCATGGGCCCCACGGGGATCGGCGGGCTGTGCGTCCGGGAAGGGATCGACATCCGCCTGACCCGGGCCGGCGGCACCGGGGTCCGGTCGGCCGTCAAGACGCACCTGGAGGAGTACCCCTACCGACTGGAGTACGGTACGCCGAACGTGGCCGGGATCGCCGGGCTGAAAGCCGGGGTCGGGTGGGTCCAGAAGCAGGGCCTGGAGAACATCCGCGCCCACGAGGCGCACCTGAACCGCACGCTGCGGGACGGGCTGGCCGCCATCGACGGGGTCACCCTCTACTGCCAGGACGACCTGGAAAACCACATCAGCGTCCTGGTTTTCAACGTGGACGGCCTGGAAGCGGCGGACACCGGCACCCTGCTGGACGTGGACTACGGCATCGCCTGCCGGACCGGCCTCCACTGCGCCCCCCTGGTGCATGAAGGGATCGGCACGACCGCCATCCACGGGGCCGTCCGCTTCGGCATCGGCCCCTTCAACACCGAGGAACACGTCCAGGCAGCCATCGACGCGGTCCGGGAAATCGCCGCGATGCGCCGGAAGGCCTGACCCAGGAGTGCGGCGTCAGGCCGCCGCGCTCCGGGGTCAAATCAGGAGCAGCAGCAGGGCCACCAGGTCCATGGCGTCCAGCGCGCCGTCCCCATTGACGTCTGCGGCCTCCGGGGTCTCGAAACCCCACTGGGACGGCACCCCGCTCAGGAACGTGGCCAGCAGCAGGTAGTCCGCCGCGTCCACCACCCCGTCGCCGTTGATGTCCCCCGCCGGCGACCCGTCCGGCCGATAGAGAAACACCTTCGCCATCGCCAACCCACCCAGCCCGCGTCCCCCGAAGACCAGGACGGCCGGGCTCCCGACCTCCGTCCGCATCGCCGCCGCCGCGCCCGCCAGGGGCAACGGCAGGTCGGTCTTGCGGGTCCATGCGTTGCCGGCGACGCTGTATTCCCACGTGTCCTGCAACGGGTTGCCCGCCGCGTCTTCCCCTCCGAACACCCACGCCCGGTCGCCCGAGGACGCCACGGCCCCGAACGCCCGCGCCGGCGGCGGGTTGGACGCCATGGTGTCGCTCCAGGCCCCCGATGCGGGGTCGAAGACCCACAGGGCGCTCGAGTAGGCGCTCATGTCGTCGCCCCCGAAGACGTAGAGTTTCCCGCCCGCCTGGAAACCCATGGCGCCGTACCGGCCGGTCCCCGGCATGGAAAGCAGGACGCTCCAGGCGGAGGTGCCGGGGCTGAAACGCCAGAGGTCCGGGAGGGCGATGCTCCCGTCCGAGGAGAGCCCCCCGAAGAGGTAGAGGCTCCCGTCGGGAAACGGGGCCAGGGCAGGGAAGGACCGCGCCGGGACGGACCCCGCCGTCACGGGGGCCCAGCTGCCGGCGGCCGGGTCGAAGGCGTGGGCATCCCCCCGGGTGGACAAGTCGCCGAAGCCGAAAGCCACCCAGAGCTTCCCGCCCGACCCCGCCGCCCCGTGCCCGAAGCGGACGGGGGGAGGCGCAGTGGCATCGATTCCTTCGAACAAGTCATTATTGAAACTCCAAATATCGTTCAATTCCGGCCCCGGCTTCGCACCCGGCGGGGGGTTGCCGCGGCCCCCGAAGAGGTAGAGCACGTCGCCCACCCGGGTCAGGGTGTGCCCGTAGCGGGCGGGGGGGACCGTCGGGGGGAACAGCTCGGTCCAGGAGTCCGCCGGCAGCCACGGGAGGCCGACCAGCATGACGGTTCCGATGATAAGGAGTCTTTTCATCCGGGTACCCTCGACGACAGGATTGCGCGCGGTGCCCCTCCCTGAAATGGATCAAGGTTCGCCGGCCTGGTGAAGAAAGGCGAAAGCCTCGTCGAACGTGACGTCGATGCGTGAGAACTCCGCCATGTGGTCGAGGCCCGCCCAGACCCGCCACTCCACGCCGGCCGCCCGCATGGCCTCGGCGTCGCGCGCGTACGCGTCGGCGGCCGTCTTGAACTCGGCGCCGGCGTAAAGGAACATCGGGCACTTCACCTCACGGGGCTCCACGGGCGGCCACGCCGACATGGCCAGGAAGAGGGAGCGGGCGAGGGGGTAGAGGCCGGATTCCGCCAGCCACCGCTCGTTGGGGGAGAGGTCCGCCCCGATGGCCACACCCTCCGACCGGGCGCGGTCCACCTCCCGGAAGACGGCCCGGGTCCGCTCCTCGTACGCCGGGGTGAAGACGGGGCCGAAAAAAGCACCGCCGAGCACGGCCCGCTTGACGCGGTTCGTCCGGACCGCCAGCCGCATCCCGATCGTGGCGCCGAAGGAAAACCCCCAGAGCCGGAAACGGTCCGCGCCCTCCGCGTCGGCCACGGCGAGGACATCCTCCAGGAGGCGGTCGAGGTGGAAGCGACCGGGATCCGGCGGGCAGGGGCTTTCCCCGTGGCCCCGCAGGTCGGGCGTGAAGACGGTGAAGGAGCGGCGGAGCTTCTCCACGTAGCCGGTCTCGCGCCAGCTGTGACGGTCCTGGGACAGGGCGCCGTGGAGCAGGACCAGGGGCGGGCCGTACCCGTCCACCTCGTAGGCGATCCGGGTCCCGTCGGGACTCTCGACGAAGCGGGTTTCCATGGGGCGCCTCCGCGAAAGGAAAGGTTGGGGGCACCTTATCACAGCGCGGGGGTTCGCGCAACCGTGCCGGAACCCGGACCCGGGCTCAGGCCAGCAGCGAGGACAGGTAAGCCCCGTAGTCGTTTCCCCGGTAGGCGGCGGCGAGGCCCGCCAGGCGCTCCCGGTCGATGAAGCCCATCCGCCAGGCGATCTCCTCGGGGCAGCCCACTTTGAGCCCCTGCCGCGTCTCGATGGTCTCGATGAAGTTGGCGGCCTGGTTCAGCGCTTCGGGCGTGCCGGTGTCGAGCCAGGCGAACCCGCGGCCCAGGCGCTCCACGTGCAGGGCGCCCGCCGCGAGGTAGACCCGGTTGAGGTCGGTGATCTCCAGTTCGCCGCGGGCGGAGGGGCTCAGGGCGCGGGCCTTGCGCACCACGTCCGCATCGTAGAAGTAGAGCCCCGTGACCGCCCAGTTGGACCGGGGCTTTGGAGGCTTCTCCTCGATGGCCTCCGGCCGGTCGCCCCCGTCGAAGGTGACGACGCCGTAGCGCTCGGGGTCACGGACCCAGTAGGCGAACACGGTGGCCCCCGACTCCCGCCGGACGGCGCGCTGGAGCATCTCTCCCATCCCGTGGCCGTAGAAGATGTTGTCCCCCAGGATCAGGGCGCCCGCCTCGCCCGCCAGGAAGTCCTCCCCCAGCAGGAAGGCCTCGGCGAGCCCGTTGGGGTGTTCCTGGATCACGTAGCGGAGGGTGATGCCCCAGCGGGACCCGTCCTCGAGGAGCTTCTCGAACTGCGGGCGGTCCTGGGGGGTGGTGATCACGAGGATGTCGCGGATCCCCGCCATCATCAGGACGCTCAGGGGGTAGAAGATCATGGGCTTGTCGTAGACCGGGAGGAGCTGCTTGCTGACGGCCCGGGTCACGGGCCACAGCCGTGTCCCGTGGCCTCCGGCCAGGATGATGCCTTTCCGAATCATGGACCCTCCTCGCGTGCGCGGTCCCCCGCGCTACGCCGGAATGTGGTAATACTCGCGGTACCAGGCCACGAAGCGGGCGATGCCCTCCTCGACGGGGGTGTGCGGGCGGAAGCCCGCGTCCCGGGCGAGGTCGTCCACGTCGGCCCACGTGGCCGGCACGTCCCCCGGCTGCATGGGCAGGAACCGCTTCTCGGCCGTCCGCCCGAGTGCGTGCTCGAGGACCTCGATGAGCCGCATCAGGCGGACGGGCTGGTTGTTCCCGATGTTGTAGAGCCGGTAGGGGGCCCGGGACGTCCCGGGGTCGGGCCGGTCCCCCGTCCAGCCGGGGTCGCCCCCGGGCAACCGGAACGTGACGCGGGCGACCCCTTCCACGATGTCGTCGATGTAGGTGAAGTCGCGCTCCATCTCCCCGCGGTTGAAGACGTCGATGGGCCGGCCCTCCAGGATGGCCCGGGTGAAGAGGAACAGGGCCATGTCGGGACGCCCCCAGGGCCCGTAGACCGTGAAGAAGCGCAGGCCCGTGACCGGGATGCCGTAGAGGTGGCTGTAGGCGTGGGCCATGAGTTCGTTGGACTTCTTCGTGGCGGCGTAGAGGCTCACGGGGTGGTCCACGTTGTGGTGGACCGAGAAGGGCATGAGGGTGTTCGCCCCGTAGACGGAGCTGGAGGATGCGTAGACCAGGTGTTCGACCCCGTGGTGCCGGCACCCTTCCAGCACGTTCAGGAACCCGGTGAGGTTGCTCTCCACGTAGGCGTGGGGGTGGGTCAGGGAGTAGCGCACCCCCGCCTGGGCGGCCAGGTGGACGACCCGCTCGGGCCGCAGGCCGGCGAAGAGAGCGTCCATGCCGGCGCGGTCCGCCAGGTCCAGTCGGGCGAAGCGGAAGCCCGGGCGCCCCTCGAGCCGGGCCAGCCGGGCCGTTTTCAGGTTCACGTCGTAGTAGTCGTTGAGGTTGTCGAGCCCGGTGACCTCGTGCCCCTCGCCCAGGAGGCGGTCGGACAGGTGGTAGCCGATGAAGCCCGCTGCACCCGTGACCAGGATCCGGCTCATCCCGCAGCCCCCCGTCCTCAGGCCTTGATCACGTTGGGGTGAATCCCGCGGTAGATCCCGCGGGTGTCCACCACCAGCGGCGCATGCCTGAGGACCCGGTCGTAGTCCACCGCCGCGTGGTCCGTCACGATGACGACAGCGTCGCAACCTTCGAGGGTCTCCGCCGTCAGCGGCCGCGAGTCCATGGCGGGCAGGCTGGGCCAGGATCGCATCCGGGGGGAGTGCGGCACGTGGGGGTCGTGGTAGGAGACGTCCGCGCCGAGGGCCAGGAGCAGGTGGATGATCTCGAACGCGGGGCTCTCCCGCGGGTCGTCGATGTCCTTCTTGTAGGCCAGGCCCAGCACCAGGACCCGGCTCCCCTTCACGGGCCGCCGGCGATCGTTGAGGGCCAGCGACAGCCGCTCGACCACGTAACGGGGCATCTGGACGTTCACGTCGCCGGCGATCTCGATGAACTTGGGCGCCTCGCCGTATTCCCGGGCCTTCCAGGAGAGGTAGAACGGGTCCAGGGGGATGCAGTGCCCGCCCCAGCCGGGGCCGGGGTTGAACCGCATGAAGCCGAAGGGCTTGGTCGCGGCGGCGTCCAGGACTTCCCAGACGTCGATCCCCATGCGCTGGTAGATGATCTTCAACTCGTTGACGAGGGCGATGTTCACCGCGCGGAAGATGTTCTCGGTGAGCTTGGAGGCCTCGGCGGCCCGCGCCGACGAGACCCGGACGGTCCGGTCGATGACCCGGGCGTAGAGTGCCTGGGCCAGGTCGCCGGAAACGGGGTCCACCCCGCCCACCACCTTCGGGGTGTTGGTGGTGCCGAAATCGCGGTTCCCGGGGTCCTCCCGCTCGGGCGAGAAGGCCAGGAAGAAGTCCTCCCCGCTGCGCAGGCCGGACTTCTCCAGGAGTCCCCGGAGCAGATCGTCGGTGGTCCCGGGGTAGGTGGTGGACTCCAGGACCACCAACTGGCCCGGGCGAAGGCTTTTCCGGATCTGCTCCGCGGTCTGGACGATGTAGGTCATGTCCGGTTCGCGCTGGGGGGTCAGGGGCGTCGGGACGCAGATGAGCAGCGCGTCGGGCTCCCCGAGCCGGGCGAAGTCGGTCGTGGCTTTCAGGAGGCCGTCACGCACGGCCCGATCGACCCGCGGCCAGTCGAGGTGCTGGATGTAGGGCCGCCCGGCCTCCAGGGCCTCGATCTTCCCGGGGTCGATGTCGAAACCCAGGACCTCGAACCCCTTCGCGGCGAAGGCGAGGGCCAGGGGCAGCCCGACGTAGCCGAGCCCCACGATCCCCACCCGGGCCTCGTGCGATTCGATGCGATGCTTGAGCATTTCGGCGTGCTGGTTCATGTTCTCCTCGAAGACGGTTGTACGCACCGCCGCCCCCGGTTCGGGGGCGTCCCGACGTGAGTCGCTGACTATAGCGCAAGACCGGGAAGTCCGCAACGGAAATGCTCAGGGATCCCGGCGAGGGCCCGCTCCCGGATCATCGCGGGGGCAAGGCCCGCCGTCATACGGCCGGGGGGGCGCGGGGCCGGCCCCCTCGCCGCCGGCGGCCTTCGTTCGGGAAGCGTGGCGAAACCCCGCTACTTTTTCCCGCGGGTGTAGGTGATCTCCATGGTCAGGGTCTCCTTCCCGTCGGCCCCCGTCTCGTACATCTCCATGACGTGGGTGTGTTCGTCCACGACCCGCAGCACCTCGCGGCTGGTTTTGGCCGCCCCGGTCAGGGGGTCGGAGAAGGTCAGGGTGGTGGTGAGGACCTTACCCTGCTCGTCCAGCGTACCGGTCCCCGTCGCGATGCAGGTGGACATGGAGTCGATCCAGACGGTGGCGAACTGCTTCGTGACGTTGTCGAAGGCCAGCAGCCCCATCCCCTCGAAATCCATGTCCATGAACTTCCCGTGGTACTCCTGGTGGAGGTAGCGGCCGCCGAAGATCATCCGGTTCACGCCCTCCCCCTCGCTGATCAGGGGTTCGCCAGGGCCCATCCAGGCCTTGGACACCGCCTTCCACCGCCCCTCGAACTGGGCAAGAAAACGGTGGTAGAGACCCGGTTGGCCCGCTTTCATGTAGGCGTCCATCATGGCCCGGGCCTGGGGGTCCATCTCCGCCGCCGCCGGGGCCTCCTCCTCCGCGGCCTCCACGGCCGGTTTCTCCCCGGACTTCTTCTTCCCCCCCTTCTTGTCGCCGGGCCCGGCCAGGGCCAGGGATGCGCAGAGGAACAGGGTTAGCAATCGGATGAAAAACTTCATGGCACACCTCCGGTGTGGATTCGTGGCCCGGCGGCGGGCGGCGCGGGCTTCCCCGCCGGCCTGCTCCGGGACCGGCCGCGCGGACGGCCCGCCGGGCGGGAGGGGCCCGCGGTTTCAGGCGTCCAGGGCCTGGCGGACTTTCCCGGCCAGGTCCTGGTGGGTGAACGGCTTGAGGATCAACTCCCCGTCGTTGCCCGGTGTTCCCCGGCTCTCCAGGTGGTCGGCGGTGTACCCGGACATGAAGAGGACCTTCAGGTCGGGGCGCTGCCTGCGGAGGTGGCAGAGGAGTTCCACGCCGCTCATCTCGGGCATCACCACGTCCGTCAGGAGTAGGTCGATGTCGCCCCGGTGATCGGCGGCGACCTGGAGGCACTCCCCGACCGAGTTCGCGCTGATGACGTGGTAGCCCAGGCGACGCAGCATGTTGCAGGCCATCTGGAGGACGGGGGCCTCGTCCTCGGCCACCAGGATGGTCTCGGCGCCCCCGCGCATGTCCATGCCCGTCGCGGCGTCGCAGGGCGCCTCGGCCTTGACGTCGGCGGAGGGGAGGCAGATCCGGAACGTCGTCCCGCAATCCGGGGAGCTGTCGACCCAGATGTGGCCGCCGTGCTGCTTGACGATCCCGTACACCGACGCCAGGCCCAACCCCATGCCCTTCCCCTTCTCCTTGGTGGTGAAGAAAGGCTCGAAGATCCTCGCCTGGGTCCCGGCGTCCATGCCGACACCCGTGTCGGTGACGCTCAATAGAACGTAACGTCCGGGGGGAAGACCCGGGAAGCGGGCGGCGAAATCCGTGTCGGGACCGACCGCCGCGACGGCGATGGTGAGGGTCCCCTGGCGGGGCATGGCGTCCTGAGCGTTGGCGGACAGGTTCATGATCACCTGTTCGATCTGCCCGAGGTCGGCGTTGACGACACACGCGGCCGGGGCGTAGTCGAAGCAGAGCCGGATGTCCTCCCGGAGCATCCGGCGGAGCAGTTTCGAGAGGTTGCCGACCACCTCGTTCATGTCGAGGGCGCGCACCTCCAGGACCTGCTTCCGCCCGAAGGCCATCAACTGCCGGACCAGGTCCCGGGCGCGCTCCGCGGCCTTGAGGATTTCCTCCAGGTCCCGCCGGAAATCTTCCCGCAGGGTCGGGTCCGTCAACATCATGTCGGTGTAGCCCAGGACGGGGCTGAGCAGGTTGTTGAGATCGTGGGCGACGCCCCCCGCCAGCAACCCGATGGCCTCCATCTTCTGGGACTGGCGCAGTTGGCTCTCCAGGGCGGCCTTCTCCTCTTCGGCGCGCTTCTGGGCCGTGATGTCCAGGATGACCCCGGAGAACACCACCTCGTCCTTGAGGCAGACCGGGGTCGATAGCCCCCGGTAGTGAACATCCCGACCGTCCGGCCGGGTGAAGCGTCCCTCGAAGTCCCAGTGCTTCAGGTCCCGGGTCGCCTGGTGGATCGACTCGAGCAACCGCTCGGCGTCCCCGGCGGGGATGCCTTCCATGAAGCGCTCCAGGAGGGTGTCCAGGTTCGCCTCCAGCCCGTAGACGTCGTACACGTTCTCGCCCACGTAGTGGAACCCCATCTTCCCGTCGGGCCGGACGTAGAACTGGTAGACGATCCCGGGGATGTTCTCGGTGAGGCGGCGCAGCTTGTTCCCGCTCTCGGCCAGGTCCGAGATCGCCTTCAGGCGGGATTCCTGCTGGAGGATCAGCAGGCAGACGAGGACGGTGGCCAGGGGGTAGATCACGATGACGGGGATGGCGATCTGCGTGTAGATCTCGAAGGAGACCTTGCTGGGGAGAGCCCGGGTGAGCACCAGCATGGCGAGGTGGACGACGAAGCCGAACAGCCAGAGGTGGTGGATGCGGACGAGGTCGGGGCGGCGGCGGCGCAGGTAGTGGTAGGCGACCCCCAGGAGGGCCGATTCCGCGATGACGCCAACGCCCATCAGCGTCCCCGCCCCGCCGATGGCGAAGATGCGCCAGGCGGCGGTGATGACGGCGGTGACGGAAGCGGTGACGGGCCCCCCGAACAACCCGGCGGTGCTGATCACGATGGAGCGCCCGTCGAAAATGATCCCCTCCCGCAGCGTCAGCGGGTTGAGCATCCCGATCAGCGCCACGACGCCGAAGAGCAGCCCCGACAGGACCTGTCCCGTCATGGCGCCCTGTTTCCAGCGGCGCATGATGAGGCTCTGCACGAAGCAGAGCGAGACCAGGAGCGTGATGTTGTTGAGCAGGGCCAGGAAGATCACCGCGGGGCCTCCGGGCCCGCAGCGTCGGGCGGGAGCGGTCCGGCCGTTTCCGCACGGGCCTCCCGGACGGCCTGGACGAGGTCCTTCGGTGTGAACGGCTTGGCGACGAAGGAGATCCCCTCGATCCGGACGCCCAGGGGACGGATGGACTCCTCGGTGTAGCCCGACATGAAGACGGTCCGGACCCCGGGGCAGAAGCCGCGGATCCGGGAGACCACCTCCGGGCCGTTCATCCCCGGCATCACGACGTCCGACAGGACGACCTCGAGCTGGTCGCGGTGTTCGAAGCCGAGGCGGACGGCATCCTGCGGGTCGAGGGCCTCCAGGACATCGTAACCATGCCGGCTCAAGATGTTGCAGGCCAACCGCCGAAGTCCGACGTCGTCCTCCACCACCAGGACGAGGCCGCGGCCCCCTTCCGCCCCGCGACCGGGCGTGGGGAGGGACGACGAGACCTTCTGGCCGGGGCGGGCCACGGGCAGGTAGATCCGGAAGACCGCCCCCGCACCCGGTTGGCTGACGGCGAAGATCTCGCCGCCGTGCTGCTTGACGATGCCGTACACCATGGACAGGCCGAGGCCGGTCCCCTGTTCCTTGCCCTTGGTCGTGAAGAAGGGCTCGAAAACCTGCTTCAGCGTTTCCCCGTCCATGCCGCACCCGGTGTCGCAGACGGAGAGCACCACGTAGTCCCCGCGGGGAAGGCTCCCGAGGACCGGGTCGGCATCCTCCGCCAGGCACGCCGGGGTGGTCTCGATGATGAGACGCCCTCCTGCCGGCATCGCGTCGCGGGCATTGACCGCCAGGTTCATCAGGACCTGCTCCACCTGGGCGACGTCGGCCCGGATGAGTCCGATGGCGGGTGACAGCCGGATCTCGATCTCGATGTTCTCGCCCAGGAGTCTGGCCAGCATGAGGTTGAACCGTCGGACGACCTCGTTGAGGTCCACGGGCTCCATGCGAAGCTCCTGTTTCCGCCCGAAGGCGAGCAGCTGCCGGGTCAGGTGGCGGGCCCGCTCCCCGGCCATCTGGATCTCGGTCAGGGGGCCGTGGGCCGCCTGGTCGCGGGACGCCGGGTCGCGCAGCAGAATTTCAGCATACCCGAGGATCACGGTGAGGAGGTTGCTGAAATCGTGGGCCACCCCTCCCGCGAGACGCCCGATGGATTCCAGCTTCTGTGCCTGGACGAGCTGCTGCTGGAGCTTTTCCCGCTCGCTCTCCCAGCGTTTCCGCTCGGAAACGTCCCGGACGACCACCAGCAACCGCTCCTGCTCGTCAATGATGGCCCTCCGCACGTTCACCTCGATGGGGAAGACGTCCCCGCTCCGATGCCGTCCTTCCCACTCGAAGACCTGCGGCGCCCCGTCCGCCGCCTGGCGCAGGCGGGCGACAGCCTCCTCCCGGGTGAAAGGGGGCCGCCCGGACCCCAGGTCCGCACCCGCCAGGTCCAGGACCTCCTCCCGTCCGAAGCCGTGCATCTCCAGGGTCCGGTGGTTGACGTCCAGGATCCGGTAATCCCGGGCGTCCAGGATCAGGACGGCATCGTCCAGGGAGTCCAGGATGGTGCGAAACCGCTGCTCGCTCTTCCGAAGATCGTGTTCCGCCCGTTTCCGCACGGTGATGTCGGTGGCGATGTGGAGGACCCGGTCGACTTTCCCCCCCTCGTCCAGCAGCGGGGTGCACGAAACCAGGTAGGTCCCGCCCAGGGCCTCGATCTCCATGTCCTGGGTCTCGAGCTTCCCTGACGAGACCACCGTCCCCAGCGGGCAGCAGTCGGGAGGGTCAGGGACGCCGGGGTGGAAGAGATCGTGGCACTTCCGGCCGACCAGGTCGGCCTCGGGCATCCCGAGGGCGGCGACCGTGGAGCGGTTGGCGGCCAGGATGGTGTGGTCGGGCCGCATGAGCAGCGTGGGGTGGCCGATGGCCTGGAAGGTGGCCCACCACTCGCGTTCGGAGCGTCGAAGCTGCTCCTGCTGCCGATGGTGTTCGGTGTTGTCCCGGAAGATCCCGAGGAGGTAACGCTGGTCGCCGATCAGGACGGGGCCCGAGTTGATGTCGGCGTAGAGGACCGTCCCGTCCTTCCGCTTCAGGGGGACGTCCGGGGCGATCTTGATCTCCCCGCGGGCCTGCCGGTCGAAGAAGCCCACCACGGTGGGGAGGTCCTTCTCGGGGTGGATGTCCTCCACCCCCAGGGTCAGGATCTCCTCCGGCGTGTACCCCAGCATCCGGCAGATGGCGTCGTTGCCCAGGCGGAAACGGCGGGTGTCGACGTCGGCCAGCAGGAACCCGTCCATGGCCTTGTTGAAGATCGCCCGGAGACCCTCGTCGGACTGGCGCGGCACCTCCCCGGAGGCCGGCTCCCCGGGCGGCCGCCGCGCGATGCCCAGCACCGCCGGAGCGCCGGGGAGATCCGCGGGGCCCAGCGACAGCTCGAGGGCCATCGGGCCCCCCGCGGTCGCCAAGGATACCACGATGTTCTGGGGGTATCCGTCCTGGGCGGCCCGGAGGCTGTAGGCCAGGGACGCGGACGGGGTGTGTCCGCTCGGGCGGTGTTCGCCGGTCAGGCGGAGGAAATCGCGCCCCAGCAGATCGTTCCGGCGACATCCCAGCAGGGCGGGGAAGGCCTCGCTGCACTCCGCCACCCGGCCGTCCCGCAACAGGAAAACGGCCTCCCCCGCCTGCCCGAACAGGCGACGGCACAGATCCAGGACCACGGTTTCCGATTGGGGCACGGTTTCTCTCTCCCCAAGGGAACAATAAACACGACACGACCGTCAGGGTGCGGTCAGGTGTCGTTTCCCGATAAAGCCAATTTCAAGCCTATCCGACATTGCTTCAAATGGCAAGCGGAAAAAGGGGGTAACGCTTCTCGGGCGGGCCCGGGCCCGGAGCACCCCAACGTCTTTTTCCTTGCAGGCGGGCCCGTTCCCGGCTATCATTTGAAGGTACACTGTGAGCCCGTTTGAAAACCAGTTTCAACCGATTCCGGATCCGGGTCCGCACGCTTGCCCGAATCGCCGGGCCCGGGGCACCCCAGGAGGAACGATGGCATCAACCGTGTGGTCCGAATTGACCGGAAACCCGGGCGGCAACCAGCTCAGCCCCTCCCCCTACCGTTTTCTCGCGGTTCTCCTGCTGGCAGGGTTCCTGCTGCCGTTGATCGAGCCCCGGCAGGGGATCGTCTTCCTGAACATCTGGCTGCTCCTCCAGGAGGGGGTGCCGGGCGTCCTGATCTTCCTGGCGCTCTATCCCCTCCTGGCCGCCATCGGGGTCTTCGTGCTGACCAACGTCCTGGCGGGGTGGGCCCGAGGTGCGGTGATGGCGGGGATCGGCCTGCTCCCCCTGTTGATGTTCCTCTTCGAGGGCGGTTCCCAGTTGAAGATGTTCGCCATCGCACGTCCCGAGGCGGCTTTTGCCTCCGTGCTCTCGAGCCTGGGGATGATCGGCCTCTTCGCCGGGGGACTGGCCATCTGCTTCCAACGGGAAAACCTGACGGCGGTGTGGACCGGGGGCGTGGGCGGGGGCCTGTTCCTCGTCAGCCTTCTGGTCCCGCGGGGAAGCTCGCTGGAGACCGTCGGGCTCTACCAGCCGTTCCTCCTCATGCAAGCCGGCGGGTTCATGCCCTTCCTGGTGGGGTTCCTCACCCTGGCGGGGCTGGTCTGCCTCGTCCTCTCCTCGGTCTTCATGCTGCTGCTCACCTTCAGCCGGCCCATGAACGAGGAGTACGGCCGGAAGTCCTACCGTCTCGCCCTCGCGTGGCTCGTCGTCACGGGGGTGACCCTCCTGATGGCCACAGTGGCCCAGAGCAGCGAGGCGCCCCGGGGGTTCGGGGGTGCGTCCTTCGTTTTTCTCCTCAACATGTTTCTGAAGCTCCTGCTGTGGGTCGGCCCGGCGTTCGTGCTCATCCCGCTGGGGCTGGCCGACTTCCTCCTGGAGTGGGCTTTCCGGACCGGCGCGGTCGCCCCGGCGCCGGCGCCGGCTCCCGCCTGGGGCGGCGCGGTGAACACCGGCGGCGCCGACGGCGCACCCCGTTTCGACTACGACAAGGCGGTCCGTGAACTGGAGGTCCAGCGGAACCGGGGGGAGATCTCCACCGCCGAGTACTGGAAACGCCGGGAGGAATTGCTCCAGCGGAGGGATTGAGGGCCCGGGGAAGCGGTCGGGACGGCGCCGTCCGCTCAGGAAAAGAGGAAGGCCAGGGGGTCCGGGAAGAGCCGGGCCAGCTCCTCCCGCTGGCCGGCGCAGCCGTACCCGTCGAGTTCGTGAAACCGGTCCAGCAGGATTTCCTCGAAATACGGCTTCGCCACGGCCTGGACGTGAAGGTGGGGGGCCCAGTTGCCGTTGGCGGGCGGGCCGCCCACCTCGGCCAGGACCGTGCCCGGGGCCAGGACGGTCCCGACGGGCCGGCGAACGTCCCGGAGGTGGGCGAAGAGCAGGACCACCCCGGACAGGTCGGGCCCCGAGGGCTGGACGAACACCCGGGGCCCCCACCCCCCGTCCGCGTCGTGGTCGTCGTCCACCATCATCACGGTCGCGGCCACGGGAGTCGCGACCGGCGTCCCCGGCGGCACGTGGAAATCCACCCCCAGGTGGAGGTAGTTTCCGGCGGCGTCCAGGTAACTCCCGGCCCAGAGGCGGGAACGGTCCTCGAGGTAACCGCCGTACGACCAGTCCAGGCCGCGTTCGCGGTGAATCCCGTCGATGAAACGCTGGCAGACACGCGGGTCCAGCAGGGGGTTGGGCCCGCCGGCGGGGAAGTCGTCCCGGTGGGCTTGACGCCAGCGGACGGACTCCGCATCCAGGTCGACGGGACCCGTCCGCGGCCCGGGAAGCTGCGGGAAGAGGCGCTGTAAATCCATGGCCCCGACGGTCCGTGTCACAGGTCGGCGTTGGGGTCGTTCGCCCGAATGTAGGCGAGGACGTCCCGGGCGACGTCGGAAACGGCGCAGATCTTGTCGTAGGCCAGGTCCACGTTGTTCAGGTACTGAAGCATCAGGGTGTCCCCGACCCGGGCGCGCGGAAGGATCCCCGCGAAGAAGAACCCCATTTTCTCGAACTCGCCCGTGAGGTGGAACGTGTCGGGGTCACCGAGGTTCAGGAACAGGTTGATGGCGGCGTACTTCTGCAGGCAGTACCGGCGAAGCAGCCGGCGCACCGCGAGCACCGCGTCGGGCCCGTAGTGGGACAGGTAGAGTTCCGCGCACCCTTCGGACGCGTTGTCGCTGGTCACGATCCGGGTGAGGGCCGCCGGGTCGTGCGGGCGGTGCGGGTCGGGGACGCGGTAGTCGTGGTCGGCCCCGATGTTGCGGTACAGCCTCTCCACCATCTCCCGGTGGCGTGCGGGGGGGTAAAGCGTCTGGCGGACGGGGGGCGTGATGTACTTGAAGCTCAGCACCACGCTGATGCGCTGGGTGGGGTCGCCGGGGATGCCGCGGAACTTCCAGCTCGCGGGGCTGGTCGCCAGGAGGATGCCGCAGTCGTGGATGCCGAACCGGGTCGTGGACTTCTGGGTGAAGGGGTGGTTGGCCACGGAGTAGGCGTAGAGACCGTCCAGCGGGCGGGAAGCCGGGGCGTCGAACAGGAACTCGATCATGCGGCCGAGGGCCCCCTGGCCCCGGTACTCGACGTTGACGAACACGAAAGTCAGTTCCGCGATCCGGTCGGCGTCGTCCTGGAACAGGAGGGCGCTGTGGCCCATGAACCGGTTGTCCTTCGTCACCGCCACGGCCGAGATCATCTGGCCGGAGTGGTTGAGTTCCACCAGGCGTTCAGGGTAGTAGATGTGATCGTCGAAAAAGCTGTAGCCGTGTGACTTGTAGGCGCATCGCGAGACCTCGATGGCCTCGTGGTCGGCCATGTGCCGGACGGTGTAGTCCAGCTCCTCCCGGATCACCTCCGGCTCGGCCGGGCCGGGAGAGGCGTCGTGTGCCGGAATGGGGGCGTCGGCGTTCTCGCTGTACTTGACCAGCACGGTTTCCTTTCCCTCGGGACCGAGGTTCCGGAACGTGCACTCGTCCACCAGTTCCCGCATGAGGAAAATGCCGAGGCCGGAGGAGTCGGCGTCCTCGATGCCGGCCGCGGGCTGGTAGCGGGGCGCCTGGCTGGGGTCGAAGGGGATCCCCCGTTCCTTGATGACGACCCGGATGCCGTTCGGCAGCCGCTCGCAGACGATCTCGAAGGTGTCGTTCTCCTCCACGTCGTAGGTGTGCTTGATGACGTTGATGATGGCTTCCTCCGAGGCCACCTCGATCTGCCCCAGGGAACTCCCGCCGAGACCGAAGCGGGAGGCGGTTTCGCGGATGAAGGCCTGCGCGACGGGAAGAAACTCCTGGTCGTTGGGAAGCCTCAGATGAACCTTGTTCTGCCGGGCCATGACGATGTCTCCTTTTCGTGGGGTGGTGAACGAGCGTGCGGACGAAAGCAGGATAGACGGAATCCGGTTGCAGATCAAGCCAGATCCGGTCTCCCCGGCAAAGCGGACCCTCCCCGCGGCCGAAGCCCCCGACGAGCCCGCAGCGAACGATCCTTTTGTTCGACAGATATCAAAAGGGTTACACCTACCATCACGATGTCTGACTGATTTCGCTGCCGTAAGATAGCACCTGGCACCAAATCCTCTCTGCCAATTCCTGTTTTTCGCGGACGGTTCAGCAGTAGGAAGTCGATTACATCGAGGAATCTGGCGGAGCATTCTCCGCATATGAGTTCAAATGGAGTCCGCGCAAGAAGGTCCGCTTCCCGAAAAGTTTCCTGAATGGTTACCCCGGCAGCTCCACCCGGGTCATCCATCCGGAAAACCTCCAGGACTTCATCCTCTGGCCGGAGGAATGAAACGGTGTTGATTTCCGCCCTGAAATCCCGCATGTGTCCAGGGGTATTTTACCAGAGATCGGCCATGGAAGGATCACTGGCGCTTGAGTGATCATCGGGTTCATGCTTCATCGAGTCCGGCAGTTGATCGTCCAGGGCATGATCGTCCGCGACGGGCTCGTCAGGGGCATGATCGACCGGGTCGGGATCGACCGGGTCGGGACCGTCGGGAGCGGGCCAGGAGTTCGCCGGCCGTGCGCAGGAAGGACTGGTCGCGGGGACTCAGGAAAGGCTCCGGCAGGGGGCGGGTGTCGGCGAAGGGGTGATGGCTCCAGCCGAAGAACTCGGCAAGGGAGGGGGTGTTTTCAGTTTTCATGGCGGTCCTCCGGGCAGGGCCGGGAAGCGGGGTGGTCGAAACGGCGGGCGTTTTGGGCGCGGTCGAGGGGGCGGGCGAGCCGCTGGTCGTCGCCGTAGAAGACGCGGGAGAGGTCCCAGGGGAGGAAGTGGACGGTGGTGCGGCCGAGGGGCGTGGCTTTCAGAGAAGCGTGGAGGGTCTGGTGGTACTCGACCAACCAGCGGGCGAAGGCCGGGTTGATCTCCTCCAGGGTTCTGAAGCGGTGGACGTCGAGGAACTGCATCCTCACGGTGCCGAAGAAGCGTTCGATCTTGCCGCGTCCCTGGGGCGGGCGTCTGACCGCTGAGTTGGCCAAACGCACCGGCAAGGAACGTTGGCACGGTTTGCGCGTCCTGGCCGCCGGTCACACCGCCCTGGCCCTGCCTGAAACCCGGCCGCCCTATATCGCGATTTAAAGCGAACCCTGCAGGCCACGCACTGGCACTGCGCCACTCCGGACACCTTCGAGCAGGAACGGGTGGCTCACCTGACGACCGTCTGTCTGATTCGCTTGGCCATGCTGGAAGCCGCCGGTCTGGCTCACACGCAGGCCGCCCGCCTGAGTTTCGCTGCAGCCGCTTGATCCCGTAGCTTCCGCACCCGGCCCGGACGGGTGATTCAGCCCCCTTCCACCAAGAAACCCGCATGGCAGTGGCCGCTCGGGCGCGGCAGAATCCGCCTTTCGGTGCAGGGAATTGAACTCCGGCGCAACCAACTGCAAAAACACAACATAAAATTTCTTCAAAATAAAAATGCCGGGAAAAATGCCACAAAATGCTCCGAGGTGAAAAAAACCGGAACGGAAGGACGAAGTCAACCGGACTCCCCATCGGGTGAATTTCCACCCCGATCCTGACGGTCAAAGTCCTCCGCCCCGGATCGCAGGGCCGGTCCGGAAGGGCCCGCCCATTGTCCTTTCGTCGGGCACCCCGGCGGAGCGATTCATACCCTGCGCCAGGCATGATGCGCTTTCCGCTTCGGCGTCTTCCTTCTCAACGAGTCCAACCTTCTCATCCTGGATGGCTTGTGTGTATTACCCTGCATTTTAGCCAAAAGTTGGCTGAAATAGGTTTGTTTTTCAGCCAAACAAAGGCTAAAATACCCCCAGACCAACAGGAGAGAGGCGATGGACAGAGACGTCGAGAAAGTGCTCAAGGCCTGGAAGGACGAGGACGGGCGGAAGCCGCTGCTCCTCCGGGGCGCACGGCAGGTGGGAAAAACGTTCACGGTGATGAAGTTCGGTCGCGAGCACTTCGAGAACTTGCTGGAAGTCAACTTCGAACGTCAGCCGGAGATGGCCCGCGCCTTCGAGTCCCCCGATCCGGAGCGGATCGTCCGGACCCTCGAAATCCTCACCGGCGAACCCCTCCGGCCGGGCGCCTCCCTTCTCTTCCTCGACGAGATCCAGCGATGCCCGGCCGCGCTCACAGCGTTGCGGTATTTCCGCGAGAGGGCCCCCGAACGGCATGTCCTGGCGGCAGGCTCCCTGGTGGATTTCAGCCTCCGGGCCCCGGAATTGAGCATGCCGGTGGGGCGGGTCCAGTACCTCCACATGTTCCCGATGCGCTTCGGCGAATTCCTGGCGGCCGTGGGCAAGACGTCCCTCCGGGACTACCTGGAGCGTGTGACCCTCCGGGAGGGTATCGAGCCCCCCCTTCACGACGAACTCTCCCGTCAGTTCAAAACCTACCTCCTGACCGGCGGGATGCCCGAGGCCGTCCGGGTGTACCTGGATCAGGGCAGCCCGGTGGCGGTCCGGAGGGTCCACGCCTCGCTCCTGCAGACCTTCCGGGATGACTTCGGCAAGTACGCCGGCCCGACCCGGCTCGAGCACCTCCAGAAAGTCTTTCTCAAGGCCCCCGGCCTTGTCGGACAACGGTTCCGTTACGTCGACGTCAGCCGGGACGACCGATCGCGGGAGTTGAAGGCGGCCCTGGAGATGCTCGAGCATGCCCGGGTGGTGACACGCATCCGGGCGACGTCGGGGCACGGTCTGCCCCTCGAGGTGCACGCGGACGAGGAAAAATTCAAGATCCTGTTTCTGGACGTTGGCCTGATGCAGCACGCCTGCGGCCTGGATCACCGGATCGCCCTGTCTGACGACGTCCTGTCCATCCAGGCGGGGGCAGTGGCCGAGCAATGGGTCGGCCAGGAGATGCTGGCCACGGAAGACCCCTACGAAGACCGGAAGCTGTTCTTCTGGGCGAGGGACTGCCGGGGCAGCCAGGCGGAAGTGGATTACCTGTTCCCGTACGGGGGCCGGGCCTTCCCCGTCGAGGTGAAAGCCGGCAAGACCGGCCGGCTCAGGAGCCTGAAGCTCTACCGGGAGGAGCACGCCTGCCCGTTGGGGGTCCGCTTTTCCAACCTCCCGCTGTCCCTTCACGACGGGGTCCTTTCCATCCCCCTGTACGCGGTTGCTCCGATGCCGCGATGGCTCGACGAGGCACTCTGACCGTTTCTCGGGGCTTGAGGCTGATTCGGGACGATCGCCGGCCTAAAATGTACGTGGTGTCGTACAAAATCCATGCTGATGGATTTCTGTCCTGTACAACCGACAAATTTACCTCGACCGGAATCGCCCGGCGTTTTCTGCCTGACGGGCTCTTGGTTGGAAGGCGGCAACGATGTGGCCGGCCTTTCCAGCATCGTGTCACAAATTATGCAATTCAGAATTTTGATTTGCGTTTTTCATGCTTTCGCGATAACCTGAACGCATGATCACCCGAGACCTCACCGCCGAGTTGACCCAGGCCGCCGACGAGTATCCCGTCACCACGATCCTGGGGCCCCGCCAGGCGGGAAAGACGACCCTGGCCCGGACGACCTTCCCCGGCAAGCCGTACCTCTCCCTGGAGGACCCGGACGTCCGGATGGCGGCACAGGCCGACCCGCGCGGCTTTCTCGGCCGGCAGGACACCGCCGTGCTGGACGAAATCCAGCGGCTCCCGGTCCTGCTCTCCTACCTCCAGGGCATGGTGGACCAGGATCCCCGCCGGGGGCGTTTCATCCTCACCGGCAGTCATCAACTGCGCCTCCACGAGGCGATCACCCAGTCCCTGGCGGGTCGGACCGCCATGCTGACCCTCTGGCCCTTCTCCTGTCGGGAGCTGCGCCGATACCCGGCGGCCCTGGACCCCTTCGACCTGGTCGTCCGGGGCTGCTTCCCCCGCCTGCACGAGGAAGGGCTCGAACCCCGCCGGTTCTACAACGGCTATCTCCAGACCTATGTCGAACGCGACGTCCGGGCCATGATCAACCTGCGCGACCTTCTGCAGTTCCAGACCTTCCTCGTGCTTCTGGCGGGGCGGGTCGGGCAGATCGTGAACCTGGCCTCCCTGTCCGGCGACGTGGGGGTTTCGGCGACGACCCTCCGCAACTGGGTCTCGGTCTTGAAGGCGTCTTACGTCGTGTTCGAGTTGCCCCCCTTCTTCGAGAACATCCGCCGCCGGTTGGTCAAGTCCCCGAAGATCTACTTCACGGACGTCGGCCTGGCGGCCTTCCTGCTGGGGATTCACACGGCGGAGCAGGCGGCCCGGGACCCCCTGCGCGGCAACCTGTACGAGAACCTCGTGGTGGCCGATATCGTGAAGGGCGCCCTGAACCGGGGGATTCGGCCGGAGCTTTACTTCTTCAGGGATTCCAACGGCGCCGAGGTCGACCTGATCATCCGGGAGAACGGGGCGCTGACGCCCGTCGAGATCAAGTCCGCCGCCACCTTCACCCCCGATTTCGTCCGGGTTCTGGAACGTTTCCCTTCGTTCGGCGCCCGGGGGAGCCGCTCCGGAGTGGTCCTTTACAACGGGGCGCAACGGTTCGAGGTCCGGGGAATCCGCGCCTTCAACCCGATTGAAGCCGACGACCTCTGGGCGGAGCTGACCACCCCCCCGGGAGACGGCCGGAACGGTAACTGATGGGCATCGAAAAGAAGGCGAAGTCCGGGTCCTCCGGGCCCATGACTTCCCCGCACAAGTCACCGCGGCGCCGGCCGCGTTGTTGACCCGGAGCTCGGGCGCGTCGTCCATCACGACAAAGGCTGAGACGATTGAGTATTTTTACTCAATCATTGAGTAAAAATAGTTGAATGGAATAAAGTTTTTTGATACAAAGTGGTTATGAGCTACAAACGACCCTTGCAGGCTACCCTCCTGACCGAACTTTTACGACCGGCCCCGGTCATTCATGTCCTGATCGGTCCCCGCCAGGTGGGAAAAACCACCATTGCCCGACAGATTCAGGAAGCCATCGGCATCCCGGGTATCTATGCCACCGCTGACAGCCCGGTGCCCCTCGACGCAGCCTGGATCGAAACCCAGTGGCGCCGCGCGGTCACCGAGGCAACCCGTTCCGGCACACCGGTCCTGCTGATTCTCGATGAACTGCAAAAAGTGCGCGGCTGGAGCGAAACCCTCAAACTCCTCTGGGACAACCGGGCTCCCACGCTGGATATCCGGGTACTGATTCTTGGCTCCTCCGCCCTTCTCATGCAGGAAGGTTTGACCGAAAGCCTTTCGGGAAGGTTCTTTCTGCACCGCTGCAGTCATTGGGGGTATCCGGAAGTCCAAGCTGCCTTTGGCTGGAACCTGGAACAGTGGATCTACTTCGGCGCTTATCCGGGCGCCGCCGTCTTCACCGGTGACGAAACCACCTGGAAACGCTATATTTCCGATTCCCTGATTGAAACCGTTCTGGCCCGCGATGTGCTCCAGATGAGCAAGGTCGCCAAGCCGGTGCTGCTGCGTCATCTCTTTGCCCTTGCCGCCACGCTTCCCGCCCAATGTGTCTCCTACACCAAGATGCTGAGCCAGCTCCACGACGCCGGCAACACCACCACCCTGGCCCATTACTTGAAACTGCTCGAAGCCGCTTTTTTAGCCAGTGGTCTGGAGCTGTTTTCGCAGGGGGTGCAGCGCAAACGGGGGAGCAGCCCCAAGCTGGTGCTCTGGAACAATGCACTGGTGAACGCTCTCTCCACGCAGAGCTTTGCCGGCTCGCTCGCGGACACGGCCTGGTGGGGCCGACTGGTGGAGAATGCCGTGGGGGCGCATCTGTGTAATAGCCTCATTTCGGTGGAATACTCGGTTACCTATTGGCGGGAGGGAAATTACGAAGTCGATTACGTGGTCTCCCGTGGCCGCGAGGTCTGGGCGATCGAGGTAAAAAGCGGCAGCAGCGGCAAAGCGTCAGGGCTGAACCGCTTCCGCACCCGCTATCCGGTGGCTGAAGCCCTGCTGGTGGGTGCCCAGGGGATTCCGCTGGCGGAGTTTTTCTCTAAACCGGCGGGAGCGTGGTTGGTATAACCTCCGGGTGTCAGCGGGAAGGTGGCTTCCTTCTCTCTTGACTTCGCTCGTCTTCACGCCTATTTTCCGCCTATGACCAAGGAGAGGTGAGATTCAATGCCCCGCAAACCGGACCCCCTCGAATCGGAGATCGAACGGGCCTTTCGCCCGGGCGCCTATGTTGAGGACCGTGCCTGCCTGTCGTTCGTGACCGGACTCGAGGCGGTCAACGCCCTGATCGCCCCGCTCATCGGCAGCGACCCTTCGCGAGCGACCGCTCTCCTGGAGACCTTCATCGCCGCGTGCTGCGAGAAGGCCGAGGAAATCGACGACTCGACCGGCTGGTTCGGCCAGTTCATCGAGGATCTTTGCTGCAGTTGGGTCGAGGCCCGCCAGGCCGCCGGCGCCGACGCGCGCGAGACGGCGCGCAGCCTGCTGGCCTGGATGGACCACGACGCCTACGGTTTCTTTTACGGCCTCGAGCGGTACGTCGAGGCGGTGATGGACAAAGAGAACCGGTCCGCCCTGGTGCAGGCGATCAGGGACAGGTTCGACGCCGCGGCGCGACCGGCCTCCCCGGCGAAAGGGGCCCGGTTCGGCAACCCGGAGGCCGACCGCCGCCGCTGGGGTGAAGCCCTGCGGGTCCTCTACGCCGCCCAGAAAGCGGCAACAGCCTATGAGGCTCTGGCCGCGGAAACCGGCCTCACCGTCCCGGATTGCCAGGTCCTCGCCTCGTTGTGGGCCGGCCGGAACCAACCCCGGAAAGCCCTGGCCTGGATCGAGCGCGGGATCGAACTGGACCGGCAGACGGCGCGCGGAATGGACGGGCATTACATGGCCATGTTCAGGCGCGAACTGCTGATCAAGCTCGGGCGTGGCGAGGAGGCCCTCGAAGAGGCCTGGGGCGACTATCGCGAGCGACCGGGCAAATACACTTACGACGAGCTGATGAAGTTTGTGCCCAAGGCCGAGCGCCCTCAATGGCACGCGAAAGCCATCGAGGCGTCCGGAAAGGCTGACCTTGATTCGGCCATGGAGCTCTTCCTGGCGACCGGGGAGACGGAACGGCTCGCCGAACGGGTGCTTAAGGCCAATGACGAGGAACTGGAAAGCTTGAGCCACTACACCACCGAACCTGCCGCCAGGGTGCTTGAAAAGACCCGACCCGACCTCGGCGCCCGGCTTTGGCGTGCCCAGGGGATGCGGATCGTCAAAGCCGGGAAGAGCAAGTACTACGCCGCCGCCCTGTCGAACTTCGAGCGCGCGAAGCGCTGTTATGAACAGGCCGGACTCGCGGCCGATTGGCAGAGGACCGTGGACCGGGTCCGGGCGGACCATGCGCGCAAGACCGGATTCATGCCCGGTTTCGAGCGCCTGGCGGCCGGCAGGGGACCCGGCGGGGAACCGTCCTTTCTCAAGCGGGCGAAGGCGCATTGGGATGATCGCCAAAGGAGGAGAAAATGAATAAAGACCTTCAGGATATGGACTGGGAACCGGCCGACCTGGACCGCCTGATCGAAGAGATTGCGACCGATGCCGACGGCGAAGACGAACAACTCCGGGCTTTCCTTTGCGCCATAAACGACGAGGACGGCCTCCCGGGAGAGGGTTGCGTCATGGGCGAACACGTCTCGGTGATGGCTATCGACTACGACGGCCATCCCCGGCGCGGCCTGACGGCGCGGTGCCGGCGCGCGGACGGTTCCGAGCACGCCGTTGCGGCCTCGGAGGTGGTCATGGCTCCTGACCTCCCCGGCGCGAAGGTGCTGGCCGCCTACCGCCGTTGGCTGGGGCTTGATCCCCTGCCCAAGCCCGCCCCCGCCCCTATCCGTCCCCGGCCGCAGCCCAAGGTCGGCTTGGGAGACCTCGACTTGAGCCGCCCGGTCGAGCTCGTCGTCCTGGCGGTCAAGCAGCAAACCGTCCGGTGCCGGCCCGTCGGCGATGATCGTGTCATCACCATACGGCCGAGCGGTTGGGTGGAGGTCGCCCCAGGCGAGATCGCCGTGATCAAGCCGCGCAAGCAGTGGCGCTACGCCGGCCATCCGTACCTGTCGGGTGAAATCGAGTCCGTGCGGCTCGACATCCCAGCGCTGGGCCTCGTGCCGCTCCAACTCGAAAGCCGGGAAGAGTGGACCCCCGAGGAGCATTACTGGGGCGAACCGGAGGACCCGATCGAGGAATGGGCCAAACCGATCATCGCGCGAGGGCCTCGTCCCTCGTTCGAGATGGAGCAGGTCCTGCCGGGTCACGACCCGAGCGACCCCGACTCCGACCCGATCTGCCGGTCCAACGACCTCTGGGAGGCCGGAGACCATGCGGCCGCTTACAAGATCCTGATGGGGCTCTGCCTGGCCGACCTGCGCTGCCTGGACGCTCATGCCCACCTGGGCAATTTCGTCTTCCAACACAGCCCCCAAGAGGCCATCCGCCACTTCGAGGCCGGCGTCCGCATCGGCGAGCTCTCCCTCGCCCCGGATTTCGACGGCCTGCTGCAATGGCTCCACATCGACAACCGGCCCTATCTGCGCTGTCTGAAGGGCTACGGCCTGTGCTTGTGGCGGCTCCGGCGATTCGAGGAAGCCGGGCAGGTCTTCGAACGGATGCTTTGGCTCAACCCCGCCGACAACCAGGGCGTACGCGCCTTAATCGACGCTGTCGGTTCAAGGATGGACTGGGAGAGAGCGTCACCGCGATGAAGTCATTTTCAGAATAGACGTTTGGGAGTGAAACCACTGAGATCCTATGAAATGACTTGCCTTTGGCAGATATGGGCCTTATGCTGCACACATTTTTCCGATGAGGCGCATTTGATTGTCCCGAAAAGGGTAAGACCATGCCCCAACGAGATCTCGCCCCCCTGCTTCGCGTCTACAATCCCTGGTGGGACGACCTCGCCGGACCCTGGCGGAAGGATGTGCCTTCCTTCCGGTGGAGGTCAAGCATCGCATGTCCACCGCTTCTTCCTTGATGATCAGGTGTTGTGCTGCCTGCCGGAGCAACCGTTTCATTCCTCCGGCCAGAGGATGAAGTCCTGGAGGTTTTCCAGGTGGATGACCCGGGTGGCGCTGCCGGGGTAACCATTCAGGAAAGTTTTCGGGAAGCGGACCTTCTTTCGCGGACTCCATTTGAACTCGTATGCGGAGAATGCTCCGCCGGATTCCTCGATGTAATCGACTTCCTGCTGCTGCACCGTCCGCCAAAAATAGGAATTGGCCAGGTGCCGATGATAATTGAGCAGTTTGATTCGCTCGCTGATCAGGAAGTTTTCGAACAGAGGCCCCCTATCGGTCCGCATTTCGAAGGGATTGAAGTTGTTGATGACGGCATTGCGGATGCCGTTGTCCCAGAAATAGATCTTTTTCCCCTTCTTGATCTCGTTGCGTACATTCCCGCTCAGCGCCGGCAAACGGAAAACCACGAAGGCCTTCTCCAGCAAGTCGATATAGCGTTCCACCGTTTCCTTGTCAGCCCCGATCAGCTGGGCGATTTCGTTGTAGGACACCTCACTGCCCAATTGCAGGGCCAGGGCCCGGACCAGTTTCTCCAGCAAGGCGGGCCGCTTGAGTTTCTCCAGGGTGAACAGGTCCTTGTACAAATAACTGTCACTGAGAAGTTTCAAAATTCCTGTCTCTTCGCCCGGTCGCGAAACAACTTCCGGATAGTATCCGAACACCAGGCGATGTTCCAGGGAGCGCCTCTCATCGATAAAGTCGGTCTGCCGGCTCAACTCCTCGAACGAGAGGGGAAGGAGCAGGAATTCGACCTTCCGGCCGGTCAGCGGTTCTTTGATTTCGCTGGAGAGATCCAATGCCGACGAACCGGTGGCAATGACCTGGACATCCCGGATCTGGTCGGTGATGAGTTTGAGGGTCAAGCCGATATTCCGGATGCGCTGGGCTTCGTCGATGATGATCACTTTTTTTGAACCGAAGAGCTGCTTCAGCCGGGTGGAGGTGACGGTATCCAGGAGTTGCCGGATGTCGGGCTCGTCTCCGTTCAGCCAGAGCACATCGGTGCGTGTCGAGGTCATCATTTCACAGAGCGTGGTCTTGCCTGTCTGTCGCGGTCCGAACAGGAGAATCGCCTTGCCCTTGAACAGTTGCTCCACGATGTTTTGTTGTAGGGTTCGTTTGATCATGGAAAAAGTATATAGCCAAGAAAAAGCGTTTGCAACCGAAAATTATTATTATATTCATCGACTTGAATCGAGAAAACTGATTGTTTGCTATTGAAGGACGAGGAAATAACGATAAGGAATTCAAGACCTCCGTTCCAGAGCGCCCCAGATCGCCACGGCCGCCCGGATGGGTGAGACGTTGTCACGTATCACCGCCTTGAAGACCCCATAGTCGAGCGAGGAGGCCCGGGGCTTCGCCGGGATGCGAACGGGATGGTGTCCTCGTTGGGGAAGAATGAGGCCGGTGGGTTGCTTTTCGTTTCAAAGGAATCCAAGAGGCCGACGTAGCAGAACGGGTGCTCGTACTTCTGGCAAAAACACACAACAAAACGCAAGAAATCGAACGATACGTGGACAAGGCAGAAGACCTGTACGAGCAACAAGGACGGGGTAGTGATCTAAAAAGGGTGGTGATTCGTGAACTCCGAATTTTGCTCCGGCGCTGAGAAGCGAGTATCCATCAGAGCTTTGGAGTAGGGATAGGGTAGCTGCGGCAGGTCAACATAGGGTCTTTTCACTTCCGCTTCGACCACCCATTCCTTTGTCTGCAAGGTAGGCAAAGGTTTCTTGCGTTTGACTTGCTCGGCCAATCCTTAAGCCGTTTTAGGCTCTTGCACCAGTTCCAAATTGAACGACCTAAGAGCTGTGGATAGAAAGCGAGACCACCCGGCGGCCGAGCAGGGAGCGGGCCACCCGTTTTTTCAGAACAGGGCAGGTTCGACCGGGGGGGTGAAGGGGAAGGTGCGCCCGGCCGCTTTTGAAATCCGCGAAAGAAGATGTTTTCCCCTGCGGCCTTCACCATTGGCTGAGGCCGCAGGGGGGAACATTGAAAAAAGTCCACCCCGCACCGGATTTGCAGCAGCCTCCAGGGCGCGAGGGGCATGACGAGGTCCTTCGTGAGGCGGAGACGCTCTATGTCGCGGCGTGAAGACAGCATCACGCTTCGCCAGATGCTTGATCGTCGTTCCTGACGCCGGAACAGCGAAGACACCCGGTCCAAACCTTCCCATGCCGATTTGAAAACCGGCGCGGATTGGGATATTATTCACCCATGTCAGCCCAACCTGAATATCTCTACCGCTACAACCGTCCCTCGAGCTTTTCCGTGGACCGTCAGGGGCCCCGCCTTGTGCTGGCCACTTGCGGCGGAACAGCGGAAAACCATAGATTTTTCGCCGGAAGGGTGCTCGCCCCCCGTCTCTTTGCCGAACTGCTGCTGACCGTCGCCCGGACTGCCCGCACACGGTTCCACATTCCCCCGGCCATGCTGGAAAAAATTCTGGCTCTTGCCGACCCGGTGGTCACCTCGGATATGGGCCACCTGCGGTTCGAAGCCTTCTCGGGGTGTGCCGGGGCCTATGTGCGAGCGGACTTTCCCCATTCACTCTTCGATGGAGAACACACGGGCAAAGGGACGACCAACGTTGATTTCAATCCGGAGATGCGTGCGTCCTTGGCCACTGTCCGCGACCATGAACCGCTCAACCTGGCAGTGGGACCGCGTGAGGTGGAGATCGCCACGCCGAACGTCACGGTGACCGAACGCAAGGTCAAGCTACCCAGTCGGTGGCTCAAAGCCTTTCTCGAAGTACAGGCTTATCAGGCCCGCATGAAGAAGGCCGCCGAACTTTCCGGCGTTCATGTCTCCCGCTTTTTCCAGAACCTCCCCAAACAGAAAGTGAAAGGACCGATGTTCCTGGCACCGTCGGGTTCGTCTCTTCGGATCAGTCACCTGAAATCCCCCGGTGCCATTCCCGTGGGCGGGCTCGAAAGACTCAGGCTCCTGGACATGGCCGCGAGGGGTGCCCAAGGCATGGCCATCTACTCGGAAGCTTCCGGTGCCATCGCGTTTGAGCTTGCCTTCAAGGAACAGGCAAGCCTCACCCTCGTGCTGAGCCCGGATGTGTGGCGGGGCTTTTCTGGAGAGGGTCAGGCCCTGGAAATTCTTGCCGAAGGGGAACGATTCCCGGGATTTGAGCGAATAAAGGCCAGTCTGGCGTGGCAAGGAGTGATCGACGTGAACGAAACCGCCACCCGGCATGCCCTCGCGCCGGACCTGGTCCTCCGGGGATTTGCGCTTCTGGCGTCCACCGGCAAGGTGGGATATTCCCTGGCCGCCGGTTCCTATTTTCACAGGGAATTGCCCTATGATTTTTCGGAGGTCCTCCGGCTGAACCCTCGCCTTCTGGAAGCGCGCAAACTGGCCGGGTCGGGAGAGATCCGGATAACCCGGGGAACCGGAGGCGAGATCGAGGCATGGGTCCCGGGGACCGGTGTGAAACACCGGGTCCGCTCGGCAGAAGGCGGATACCGGTGCACCTGCCCCTGGTTCTCCCGTCACCAGGGCCAGCGGGGTCCCTGCAAACACATACTGGCTGTCCAGATCACGGAGGGGCAGGATGAGTGACCCGGAACTGTCCCGTTTGATCCTGTCGGCGGACCTCCCGTCTTGCGTGGAGTTCTTCCGTGAAATGTCGGAGACGGAACGTCGGAAGCTCGCGAAAACCGCCCTGGCTGAGTGGAGCTCACTGCACAAGAGATTTTGGAGCCTGAAGTACGGGAATGGAGAAAAGAACACGGCCTGCACCAGGGAAAATCTGGATGCAGCCGCCCTGTGCGTGATCGCCACGGCCTCGGTGGCCGAGATGGCGGCAATCCGCTTCGACTGTTTCTGGGCGGATTCGGAAAAGGCCCTCCAGATGCTGGGCCACCGTCGGCCCCCATGGCTCCAGGACCTGGCCGACACCCTGGCCGCAGATCCAAACAAATGGCAATACGTCTGGTCAATGGCAAGGGCCGGACTCTGCCTCCTCCCCGACAGCGACGGCTCCATCACAGGGATGATCCATACCCTTGCCCTGCGGTGGCGAGACAGCTCCATCGACTCGGCTTTCCGGGAATCCTTGGTGCTCCTCGGCAGGGTGCACAGGCTTTTTGAAGTCGAGGGCATCGGCGAGAACAGTCTCGCGGCGTGTGACAAGTACATGCCGGAGGATAAGTCGTGGTCGAATGCCCTTTGCTCCCTGTGCGCCGATGGGCTCTTGGCCCGCGAAAAGCTCTTGGATGATAGCCTTCGGGCGCTCAACATGGATTTCGCGTAATTCAGGGCCGGGTGGTTTTCCCGGTTCCACGAGGCGCTCTCACCCACGCCCGAGGAACGCGGAAGGTTGGTCCATCGATATCTGGCCCTGTTGTCGAGCCCCATTCCGCCGACGGTAGCGTTCGCCCTGAAAGCGCTCGACATTATCCAGAAGCACGGCCAATTGGATGCAGGTGAGTATTTCGACGGCGCCTTTCCGGCCTTGCGGATGGAGGCCAAGGCCACGGTCAAACTCGCCCTCGATATCGCCCTCCGATGTCTGAAGCAGAAAGATCAGGCCGTTGTCCGGGATCTCCAGGTCCAGGTCGTGGAAATGGCCGCCGAAGCGATGGCAAGCGCGAATGCCGGTATCCAGGAGATCGCGCTCGAGATGATGTTCAAACTGGCGAAAGGGGGGGCGTTAGATACGGTTCTACATCGTCTGGCGACGGTCATTGATTCACTCTCGCCTTCGGTGCAGAAGCGCGCGGCGCTTTGGATGGTGGAAACCTCACCGGGAGAGGCTCGGGCTGGAAACCCAACCATCTTGGAATCACCCGTACCCGGCGATCTGGTTTCACACGCAAGCGCGATTTCGACTGACTTTCGGCAGGAGGCGAAGCTTGCCGAACTCGACGAGGCGATCGCCGCACTCCGGGAGCGCCGGCTGCCGCGTGCCATCACCCATTGGAGGACACCCTTCCCTTTCCCCGACCTTTCCCGAAAAGTAGAGGCCATCCCGGACCTGGAAACCCTGGTTGAGCAGTGCGCGGCGATGATTGAAGACCCCTCAGACGTGATCCGCACCGAACGGGTCCTCGACGGCATCAGCCGGTTGTGCGGGGAACGGCCCCGGGATTTCGCCGCCATGACCGGCCCCCTGCTCAAACGGCTGGAAAAGCTATGCCATCCGTATTCCGGAGAACTCCTTCCCTTTGTCCGCTGCTGGATAAACGGAGAGACCCCTTCGTTCCTGAGGCAACAGAGTCCCGAACAAACCGCGTTCGGATCGAGATTGGGTGTCCACCCGTTGTATGCCCTCCGGTTGTATCAAGTGGCAAAGAGGGTTGTCTCGAGAGAAATCCGGCCACTCGTGAGTTTCCCCACACATGAGTGCGGAATCATCGATCCCACCGAACTGGTCGATCGCCTGGCGACAGGACCTGCCGTGTGGGAGAAAGACTCCGCGGACATCACTCTCGCGTTACTGAGAATGGCCCCTTGGGGAAGAGTCGAGGCAAGGCGGGAGGCGGGACAGATCCCCGGGGAAATCGGGGATGCACTGAGGTACGCACTCGGTATGGAGGGAGTGGAAATCGGGAACATCCCCGGGCTCTGGTACGCGGCCTGCAGGGCACGGTCCCCCCTGGAGGATGATTCGAGGGTAGAAAGAAGATTCCCCGGTGGAGGCCCGTTCGCCGGACGGGCGGGAAGAACGGCCCTCGAGGTACGCACCCGGGTGAGTGCCCCCTACACTTTCTACGATCTCGAGGTGAAAACCGACCCCGCCGCGGGGCAGGACCAACTGGACGTGAACCCTCTCGCGGCTTTCTGCTTCTCACCGCCGGCCGGAGTCGACAACATCCGTCTGGAAAACCTGCTCTGGCCCGGTAACCGGGAGCCTTTCTTTTCGATGGCGGCAAGGGCCATCGCGGCAAATCTGGATTGGTGGGAGGCGAGATGGGACAACATCGCTTTCCTGGAACCTCTACTCGAACCCGATGCCCCGGTTGGGGAAAATGGGCTCGCCCTCGTGGTGATGGGCCTCTCCGCCAAGGACCCCCGTGAAAGCGCCCTGGCCACCGACGCGATCGTGGCGGGAATCTGCGACGGACGGATTGATGGTCTGAATCTGGGAAAATCCCTTGCTCGATACCTCAAAACTGGGCTCGCCCGGCCCCCGCGATGGGCCAAGGTTCTGCAGCAGGCAGCGAAGATATCGACCTTGCATGCCTTGACGATCGCGCGCAGCCTCGAGATCTGCCTTGGCGTGCCCAGGTCCATGCATCCCAAGGGCAGCGATAAACTGCTTCAACTTCTGCTCGAGCTTCTGTGCGCCGAAGGGGCGGTCGTCGCGCATGAAACCCGACAGGGTTTGGCCGGCTACACGGGCAACTCCCTGTCGGCTAAATATGCCCGGAGCATCCTGGGGCTCTCCGAGACGGAAGACCGTGAACGAAAGGTTGCGGAAGCCGCTGCATTGGCCCTCGAGGGCCGTCTCGACAGAGTCCGGCGATGGGCGGGAATACTGGCGGCTCAGTGAGCTCTCTCGGGAGTTCAGCGAACAGGCTTCCGGAGCACCCAACGGTCGTCAACTACATCGGAAAGCGGAATTCCCTTACGTCATTCGCTATTCGCGAATAGAATATGGTCATGATTCTAAACCGCAGGATGTTGTCATTCTTTTAAAACTCATCGTTCGGGGTCCATTGCCCTGGTCTTACGGTTCCCTCGCCCAGGAACTGGTCATGAGCCCCTCGGAGGTCCATGGCGGCCTGAAGCGGGCGATGGCGGCCAGGCTCTACGACCCTCAGAGGCAGCCTGACGCGATGCCGCACTCTGCGAACTTCTCGCTCTGGTGGACGCTTTGAGGGAAGGCCGGGCGCGCGAGCGGGAACTGGCGGAGAAACTACTCCGGGAGAAACTGGAGGCCAGCCTGTGAAATCGAGCCGGGCCAATCTCCCATCAGGCCAGGCGCCAGGCCACGGAGTGTCTTTCGTTCCCTACCCTTCTGGAGCGCAAGGGTGCACCTTCGGGGCCTGTTTGTTGATCGAGTCTTCCTTTATCTCAGAAATGATGATCTCTTCCGGTGGCACCTCGACCACTTTTCCGTCCTTCCAGACATAGATCGGTCGCCCAGCCTTTTTATGCTCGGCTTGCGCCCGGGCAGCACCGCGGCGGACTCCCAGGTCGATCTTTCTGAATAACTCCTGCTTTTCACTCGCTTTCATCGTATCATCTCCTGAATTGAGGCCCAAGTGGGCTCATCACGGATCGTCAATGCTTCCTCCACGGAACCCAGGGCGACCAGGCGGGGCTCGAACCCTGAATTGTCATACAAGGTCCATGAATCGGCAATAGGAATGTAGCGATTGAAAAAATTCATCAAGCCAGTCCGATATCGTCTCCTGATTAATTCTTCCGGAACATGGTGCCCCCCGTCCATCACCCTTGAAGCTACGCGCCGGAGGGCCAGTTCCGGACTCATCAACCAGAGATAAAGGAGGTTAACCGAATATCCATCCCGTTTCCGCTCCTGCAGAAACGATACGAACATTCGGGAAGCCATTGTCGTTTCGAACGCAAAATCCTTTCGATGCTGGGCAAGCCACTCAATTCTTCGCACCATGAGCCGACCCGCCGTGATGGCCACCGTGCCTGGAGCGAAGGGGGACAACCCTGCCGCGATAGCATCGGCATTCACGTATTCCTCGCATTGGAGCAGTTCCGGCAGCAGTGTCATGGCCGACGTTGTCTTACCGGCCCCGTTCGGGCCTCCAATCAGATAGATTTGGGGCACAGAGATACCTCCGATTGTCCTTCTTTCGTGTTATTGATCCCCTGCCTCTTCAAAAGCTCGCCGATCTGATGGAGTAATCTTCCCACAGATTCATTGAGGACGCAATACTCGGGATCTTGATTATTAAACGAAAATGGGCGCCCATTCGACCGCGCTCCCTCTCTCAGAGGCCTCAGGCTGTTTCCCGGAAAACAAAGTGTAAACGTTAATAATGCTTTGGCTCAAACAGGTACAGCTTCCGCTTCACCTCCACCTCGCTCTCCCCGGCCATGGCCCGGGCGGCGGCGCAGCGGGCCATCCACAGGACGTCCCACAGGCGGGCGTCGTTCGCGTTCATGTTCATGGTTTTCCTCCTTTCCGCGTGGTCCGGATGCGCGGCCCCCGAGGTGTTCATTCCTCGCCGAAACAGCCGTAGTCCTCGTCCGTCCCCCAGCCGGCGGAGGCCAGGGCGGAGGAGACGTCGAAGTCGTCGTTCCATTCCGGCTCCGAGAAGGTGAAGTCCGGGTCCTCCGGGACCATGACCTCCCAGCACAGGTCGCAGCGGCGCTGCCCGCCGTTGCTGACCCACAGCCAGGGGGCGTCGTCCATGACGCCGCAGCGCGGGCAGCGCAGGAGAACGGCCTCCTCGCCGTCGATGGATGAAGTGATCTCGTCGCCGTAGAATTCATCTCCCGAGTACATGGAAACCTCCGTGATTGGTTTTGACCGCCTTGGCGAAAAACATTGTTTCCCCCTGCGGCCTTCACCGTGGGCTGAGGCCGCAGGGGGGAACATTGAAAAAAGTCCACCCCGCACCGGAGCCGCAACGGCCGCCCGGAGGCAAGGGGCATGACGGGGGCCGGAGCAAGCGAAGACCCCTGGCGTGACCCTTGGCGCGGTCGCCGGCGACGGCGCGAACGGCGCCCGGAACCGACGAAGCCCCGGCCGCGCAGGCGGCACGGGGCGTGACGGACGGGACCGGAGGACGGAAAGCGAAGCGGAGCTGCTGAGAGGGATAATGGGAGGGGACCCGAGCCCGGGCGGGGAGGGAGTCGCTTATGCTCGCCGCCCCAGGCCGGAGCCCGGCCGGAGGGAAAGGTCCGGCGCGACCCGTGCGCCGGGGGGAGGAGGGCCGGGCCACCGTTGACGCCGGCGGAGCCCGCCCGGATCCGGGCAGGCGCGACGAGTGACGGAAAAAACTGGTGCCAGGAGCGCGCGAAGGGCGGGTGGAGCCGGAGTGTCCGGCAAGCCTGGAAGCGAGGCCGCCCGTCGGCCGATCCGGAAGCGGGCCTGTGGTTCTCACGCCTACGGGGTCCAAGGGGACGGCTATTCCCCTGGTGTGGGCCCGGTTATAGAATCTGAGGTTGAAGGCGATGGGCATCATTTCGGGGAATCCCGAATAGGGTGATTGACAGGCAGAACTCGTTTCAGCATAGTATGTCGAAAATCTGTCGACATACTATGCTGTAATATGATATATGTCCGCAAAGGAGAGGATGCGATTTTTTATGATACTGGAGCTACGCAAGCGCATATCCACCGAGGAGTTTGACTATCAGGCACTTCTCGACTGCCTGCGCGGCTATGAGCGTCCGCGAGATAAGATCACCGCCCTGCTGCGCCAAGGCGTCATCGTGCGCATTAAAAAGGGCATCTATGTCTTCGGCCCAGCTTACGCCCGCCGCCCGTATTCCCGTGAGATCCTCGCGAACATGATCTACGGCCCCTCCTATGTCTCTCTGGACTATGCCCTGCATTACCATGGTCTGATCCCCGAGCGGGTTGAGACCCTCACCTCCGTGTCCTACGGACGCAGCCGCCGCTTTCAAACCCCGGCCGGGCTATTCACCTACAGCATGACGCCGTCAGCCGCTTATCAGGAGGGCATTGACCGGGTCGCTCTCGATCAGGGTGCATTTCTCATCGCCACCCCGGAAAAGGCCCTTTGCGACAAAATCCACCATGATCGCGGCGCTGGCTTGCACAGCCAGGCCGAGATCCATTCTTATCTGGTTGAGAATCTGCGCATCGATGACCAAGCCCTGGCCGAATTCAACGCAAAGGCAATCGATACCATCGCGGAGCGCTGTCGTTCCCGGAAAATGCGTCTGTTGGGCGGACTGGTCCGAAACCTCAGTCGGCGATTGGGCAAGGCATGATAATGCCGGCAACAATCGAAAAGTCTCTCCAGATCAATTCGCGACTCTTCTGTTTATCCTCGGCGGGACGCCGATGCCGCATCTCGGAGGTCATTGAAGATGAATGAAGCCGTACGTCAGATGCTTGCGCGATTTGAGGCGCATACAGTCGAGGACAGTGTGCGCGCATTGCGGGAGATCCTTCAGGAACTGGCGTGGCTGTGCGATTGCGGCCTGCTGCACCGGATCCACCGGTTGTCCGCTCCCTCCATCCCCATCAAAGCGTACGAGGATACGGGCGCCTTCAAGCTCTTCCTGGTGGACGTGGGGCTCCTGGGTGCGATGGGTGAGCTCGATCCCCGGACGCTGCTGGACGGCAACCGCCTTTTCTCGGAGTTCAAGGGTGCCCTGACGGAACAATTCGTGATGCAACAATTGACCTCGATGGACAACCCGCCGCCGTTGTATTACTGGTCGTCGGATTCCGGCAACGCCGAAGTGGATTTTGTCGCCCAGTTCGGCGGCGACGTGATCCCCCTCGAGGTGAAAGCGGGGGAGAACCTGCAGGCGAAAAGCCTGAAAGTCTATACTCAAAAGTTCCGGCCGGCCCTGGCGGTCAGGACCTCCCTGTCGGACTACCGCGCGGAGGGACCGCTGGTGAATGTTCCCCTCTACGCCCTGTCGGAGCTGCCGAAGATCATCGGGGGTCTCCCGGGGGATGCTCTTTCACGGTGAGGACCGTGGGCTCTCATTTCAACTCTCGCAGCCCCTCCTCCCAGGCCCGGAGCATCGCGTCACCCACGGCGCGGAAGTCGGGGTGTTCCGCCGCGTAGGCGACGAGGTCCTTGCGGGTGTCGGAAACGGCGTCGGCGACCCGCTGGAAAGTCTCCCGGACGGTCTTCACCGGCAAGGTCAGGTGGACCCGGGCGAATTTTTCAAGGGCCTTTCGCGGCCACCATCGCTTCGTCCCGTCCAGGGTGAGCGCCGGCACGTCGTGGCGGAGGTAGGCCGCGGTGGTCACGATGTCGTAGGCCGGCGCCATCGCCACCGGGCCGCCGGGAATGGGGTAGAGCACGCCGAAGTTCTTGAGGTGGGCGTCGCCGTTGCGGACCACCACCGAGAGGACCAGCACGGCGAAGAACGTCTCACGGGCCGCCGGCAGGTGTTCCCCAGAGACGAACGACGTGAGGCTGCGCGCCACGCGCTCGTAGCTCCCCCGGTACTTGTCGGGGGTCCCCAGCCCCTGCAGGCTGGCCATGTCCTCGAAGCCCAGGGCGGCGCCATCGGGGGCGACGTCGAAGCGCCGCATGACGAACAGCCCGCCGTTGTCGGAAAGGTGGAACTCCGGGGTCGGGATCCTCGCCCGCCGGGCCGCACTCATGCAGAAGAACTCGTTGGCGGCCAGCTGCGGTGTGTCGGTCCCCCAGCTTTTGACGATGAAGCGGGTGGAAGCCAGGGCCCCCCGGTCAGCCGCGTCCAAAAGCACCTTCGGCTGGACCCCGGACACCCCGGACCGGAGCGCATAGCGTTCCAGAAGCTCGTGGAACAGTTCCCGGGCGTCGGGGTAGGTCAGCAGGGCGTCCAGCGACTCCGTGGCCCGGGGTTGGGTCGGCGGGTCGGCGCCGGGTGCCGTGAAGCGGTTGCGCCCGACCGGGTTGCCGCCCGTGACGCTCAGGACGGCGAGGTCGTCCTCGCCGACCAACTTGGCGATGGCCCGCCGAACGACGTCCAGGAGGGCCCCCTCGGGCAGGTTCATCTGGAAGATGGGGTGAAGCTCCCGGCTGTTCCAGCTCCCCAGGCGGATCGGCATGGTCAGCGACACCTGCGCCGGGAGGGAGGCGTCGGGGAGGTACGCGAAAACGTAGTCCTGACGCCGTTCCCGGGTCAGGGTCCCGGCCCGGGAGTCTCCCGCCCAGACAGCCAGGGGCCCGGGTCCCGTCGTCAACGGTCCACCTCCTCACGGAGTTCATCCAGCGTCGGGGGCGCCCCTGCCGGCCGGACCGCCAGTTCGAGTTCGAGGAACTCCAGCAGACGGATCAGTTTCCGGACCCCCACGTCCTGCACGGTGCCGTTCTCGATCTGGCCGATGGTGGTCCGGCTCATCCCCAGGGCCGCCGCCACCTGGCTTTGGGTGAGTCCCCGCCTTTTTCTCTCGGATTGGATGTGATGGCCGATATCGATCAACATGAATGCATTTTATATAAATCAAAATCCCATTTCAATCAAAAAAGCATGATATGTAATGCACACTATCCAAACACTCCATGGGCTCGGGATCACTCGTCGACAAAATCTTCCCTGCGCTCGGATTATGGAAAAAGAGCCGGACCTGAGCGCGTGCAGGCGGTACCGAGCACCGTTCGGCAAAATACCCTTGCAGAATGTTGATGGCATCATTAAAACGCAAGCATATACAGATCGCGTCTTCAAACCGGGCGATGGAGGATAAAATTTTCGATACAGAAGACGGAGTTCGAGGGCGTGCAAGCGCGCATCACTTCGCCCGCTCGCACCATCGCCGACTGCTTCCGCTTCGAGCGACTCGTAGGGCCCGAAGCCGCGATGGAGGCATTCCAGGATGCGCTACGCCGGCGCAAGGTGACGGTTGCGGAGCTGTCGCGCGCGGCGGAGGTCCTGCCGTCGCGCCGCCTGAACGCAGCACTGGACGTGGGTGTGATATGAGCCCCGACACAGCGGTTTCGATCCGATCTCACGGCCCAAGATCCAGCATGGCGGGAAAGGCACATCCTGCTCCAGGTGGAGTGTTCCCGTTCCTTCTCCCCTCACGCCAACCCCAACCCGATCAGCCAGTCCTGGCGGAAACCTTGATGGACCCCCTGTCGGCACCCGCAATAATTCTTGCATCCGGATTACGAATATTATAAACTAAAGGCAAAAAATGCAAAAACTGACCGAAAAAGTATTTTTACTGGCGCCACCCGGCGGGTTGTTCGATGAGACCGTGATTCACAACCTCTTTCCGGACAGCAGCGAGGGGGCCCGGACGCAGTTGGTGCACCGGGCGTGCCGGGCCGGGGAGATCCTGCGCCTGAAACCCGGCTTGTTCGTTCTGGCCCAACCCTTTCGGAAGTCGCCCCTGCACCCCTTCGTGACGGCGGCAGTCCTGCACTTCCCCTCCCACGTCAGCCTGGAATCGGCCCTGGCCCACCACGGGCTCATCCCCGAGGCCGTCTACCAGGTGAGCAGCGTCACGGCCGGCCGCAGCCGGGTGTTCTCCACCCCGGAGGGGGTGTTCAGCTTCCAGCGCGTGCCGGCCCGCCAGCCCCGGGCCGGGGTGGAGGCCGTCTCCGTCGGCCGGGCCGCCTGGGCCTTCGTCGCCACCCCCCTGCGCGCCATCGCCGACGCCGTCTACCTGAACCGGGGTATTACCTGGCGTCGGGATGGCCTCGGCTACCTGACCGAATCACTGAGAATCGAGGAGGACGACCTTCATTCGCTCTCCTTCGACCGGCTGGAGGAAATCAAGGAAAGCCTATGCAACCGGCGCGTCCAGGCTTACCTCGAAGGGCTGAAAGGAGCGATCCGTCATGCTGAATAAAGTCCTCGGCGCGAAAATCCGCGAGTACTCGCCCGCGAACCCGGTGGAGCAGGAGAATATGCTCCAGGAACTCATGCAGCATTACGTGTTGTCGAGTCTCGCCCGGGCGGGCCTTTTCCTGAAGGCACTGTTCCACGGCGGCACCTGTCTGCGTATTTTATGGAGCATGAATCGCTTTTCGGAAGACCTGGATTTCCTGCTCAAGGAACCCGGCCCCGACTTCCGCTGGCAGGGCTACCTGGAATCGGTCCGGAAAGACCTCGAATTGGACGGCATCCCGTTCGAGGTGCAGGACAAGTCCCAGGCGGGGGCAGCCGTTCAGAAAGCATTCCTGAAGACCGATTCCATCGGCAAGATCCTGATGCTCGACCTCCCCTTCGAGCGATTCCAGGCCCGCAAGATCCGCATCAAACTGGAAATTGACACCAATCCACCCCTTGGATCGACCTTCGCCACCCACTACCTGACCTTCCCGGTCACGACGCCCTTGACGGCGCAGTCCCTGGAGTCGGGATTCGCTCTGAAGCTGCACGCTCTTCTCTGCCGTCCGTACGTTAAAGGTCGCGACTGGTATGATTTCATGTGGTATGTTTCGCGCAGAACCCAACCTGATCTCGGTCTGTTGCAGAATGCCTTGTACCAGCAGGGGCCCTGGGCCGGAGATCCCCCTCAAGTGACGCCGGAATGGTTACGGCAAAACATGACGGCGGCCATCCGGCGCATCGATTGGGACGGCACGCGGGCCGACGTGCAGCGCTTTCTGCCTCTTCGGGAGCAGGAGGGACTCCGGGTGTGGTGTCAGGACTTCTTCCTCAAACTGCTCGAACGAATGTTTTAAAGAGCGGCTTGGCCCTTGACGGCAAACACGTTTCACGAAAGCAGCTCGAGGCAGTCTAATATTCGCTGTTTTCTTGTGCGATGCGGACGTGGACGTTGTTAAAATCGGGGTCTTCAAGATCGCCTTCGTGGTGACAGACCAAGCCGTCGGGCAGGGATGGCATCCGAATCCTCTGACCTTCGGGAATGACGCCACCGAACGCTTGCAGTTCAATAAAACGGTTGCACAGATCGATGAATGCATTTTTCTGAAATTCCGGGACTCTGGGAATGCTCAGGTCCGGTCGCCCGAATTTTCGGAGTCCTCTCGTGTGGAGCCATTCTGTGCCCCCGGAATCCCCGGAAACGAGGATCACCGTGTGGTGGCGAGGGACAGGACCGGCCGGATCAAAGATTCGCTGTCGCCACTTGTCGGGCGACCACCATTGGAACATCTGGGGATCGTACACCGCAACTCCGCCATGATCGAGGAAATGGGTAATCAATCCGATGGTATCTCGAAGGTAATTGAGGTCAGGTGGATCGGGAAACGTACCCCGAAGAATGATGCAGGAATCCTGTGCTGAAATGTTTTCAGCCATCTCAGGCTTCTCTGACCGGAGTTGCTCCCACAGGTAACCTTCGAGAAATGAACCTGGGACCTCCGGGTTGGACTGCGGACCGTACGCCATGACATCAAGCCCTGCCGGAATACCGTCCGAACGGTAGTTAGATCGCGAGAGTGGCGCGGTTGTATCGGCCCGCCCATAGACGACGTAGAAGAGAAGCGCGTCTCCTCCGCCTGGTTCGTAGTATTTTCGACCCCACGAATCCAATTCCGGCTTTTGCTTCTCCATCAAAGTGCCCTCGGTGCAAATTTCCGCGTTGCTCTGATCATTCAGCAAATTATGACCTTTGGCAGTAGTATCCAGTAGTCCATTCAGATTAGAGACGCTCACCCACCAGCCGGAACTTGGTACCCACGATCTTCTGGAGTTCATCCAGAATCTCGGGGTTCAGGTTGAAACTGTCCACTGCGCAGAAGTTGACGTAGAAACGGGTTACAGCGGTGTCGATTTCAGCTTTCAAGGTCGCCAGAGGGTTTGGGAGGCGGCACTTGGAACAATTCAGCTTTCTTCCCGCGACATCGATGACTTCCTCGCCTTCGCCCTGTTCCTCCAACAGCTCATACACTTCCTCGTCCAAGTCCGCCTGACAGCCACTGCATCGAGCGCCGAAACCGGCGGTCTGCGAGTCCGGGACGAAATGAGCCTCTTGACGGTCATAGATGATTGCATATTCGAAAGCTGGTCCTTCGGACGTGACATCGGTGAAGAGATCCCTGGACTTCGGCCCGGCAGCGTACCAACCCAACTCCTCATCATAAAACGCACTGATAATCTCTCTTCGCTCAAGGCTCGCCAGGACCCGATCACCAATTCCTCGCCTCCCAGACGTGGGTTCGTCGACGGGTACAAGGTAGACATTGTACTCAGACATTGTGCCCTCCTCTTACACGCATTTCCTGATTCGAGAATTCACCTCGGGCATTTTACCTTGGCAATTTTCGCCAATCAACCTTGATCATCCCGCCCATTCACGGATCAGGTCTTGGTGGATCCGACCAGTTCCTGCTTCGGAAGTTGAATTGACACCTCCAAGAGAGAGCTTGAGCCAAAACAGAAGTCGGCCCGCGAAACCGGCCAGATTCCCGGGCAGCGGGAGCATCCTTCTCCAGACCGGGGATCCGGCGCCTTGACAAGTGTTTAGACCGCCCGGCAACGGTCGTCCAAGCAGAAGGCGGGCGGATCCGTCTCGACGGCGCTCCGGAAGCCTGCGCGCCTTCTTGTCGGCAGGGCTGAAAGCGGCGCTCCGGCGGCCTGCGCGCCGCACTCCCCCGCGAGATGCCCGGCTCCGCCAGGAGCCGCATTTGGGTAGCAAATGTCCCGTTTTTCCCCTTTCCCCCGCGCGCCGCCGGGCGGGATCTGGTTCCACGGTGTGATCTCCCCCCGGAGGCGCGCGGGGGGAGGAAACCCGAAACACACGCCGGCCTACCAAAATCCCGCTCCATGCGGAGCGGAAACGCAGGTGTGGCTAAACCTTTTCAAGAAGGCGTGTTCCCGGTGAATTGTCGCTATGTCTGATTGTTATTGTGGGAGTTGCGCGTTGAGCAGTTATGTCTGACTGAATCGATTGGAGTTAGTGGGTGACTGGCACTCTTTCTCTCTTCTGATGGAATTCGTCCCTCCCCGGGTCATGCACCTCCACCAGCGGATCGAGGCGGAAGGTTCTGCAGTAGGGCCAGTACCTGGCACGATCTCCGACACTTCTCGTCAACCCTGGACGCGGGACTTTACACCAAGTGCCGGTCATGGCATGATCGGTGGCACGGAAGGCAAAGATGACGCCTATGAACGGCGCGTTGGGGAATCCAAGCATATAGCAGCATCTTGAGAAAACATGTACGACACCCTCGTCTTGATCGATCCGGAAACAACCATCACGGCAGACGATATTGAAAGGCAATTGAAGGACTTCTGCAGAGATCCCGGATCTCGAAATGCACAAATGATCCGAAAAGGTGAGGGTTTCATTTTAAAATGGCCGGGATACGCGCTCGAGGTTACCTTAAATACCGGACGATCAGTCCTCGTGGAATCAGACGACATAGCAAATCGTTTCGCCGTTGCGCACCCGCATCGGCAACGTATCTCGCAATGTTCCGTCAGGGTCGAGATTTCGGGGGACGATGATCCCGAGATGAGCTTCTTCAATGATTTCTGTATTGTACTCGATTCAATCGAGAGGCTAGGAACTGTATACACCTTCGATCCGGGCAACGCACAGTTCATGAATGGATGATGCTCCTGACCAAGGATTTCAGTGGACTGTGTTTTGTCCGATATCGCCGCCAGGTCACTCGAAATCTGTTTCCACGGCACGATCTGCCTTCAGCGGCGCTCGGTGGGAGAAAATCCGAAACTCCCGCCTGTCTGCCAATACCCTGCTCCATCCGGAACGGGGGTGGGATGCGAAGACCGGTGAGTCGCCGGATCACCGCGGAGTGCGGCGCGGAGTTCGAACGGAGCGCCGCTTTGTGCGCGCCGCGCAGGCTTCCGGAGCGGCGCGGGAACCTCGCCCGCGGCCGAGGAAAATGCGCATCGACGGTGCCCCAGCCGGACTACACGATTCGCCCGCGACAGACGGGCATGCCCCTTACTCCGGCGCTCCGGAAACCTGCGCGCCTTCTTGTCGGGGCATGGCTGAAAGCGGCGCTCCGGCGGCCTCCGCGCCGCACTCCCCAGCGGGATGCCCGGCTCCGACAGGAGCCGAATTTTGGTAGCGCCGGGCGGCATGAATGCCGTCCGTTCAACCAAAAAGCATCATTTGCAACCCATTTTATTGCAATGTCATGCAAGCGCTTTCTATAGAGCAAAGGCCCGCTTTTTCCCTTTCCCCCCACGCGCCGCCGGACGGGATCTGGTCCCACGGCGCGATCTATCCCCAACGGTGCGCGGGGGGAGGAAACCCGAAACACCCGTGTGTCTGCCAAAATCCCGCTTTGTGCGCGGAGCGGAAGTGCAGGTGGGGCTAAACCTTTCCAAGAAGGTACGTTTCCGGTGAACCGTCGCTATGTCTGATTGATATTATGGGGATTGCGAGTCGAGTAGTCATATTTGAAAGAAAAAAATGGAGTTAGAGGATGGAACATATTCTCTCCTCCTCGCCTTCTGAATGCGGGGCGGTTGACCCTGGCCGTGAACCGGTTGTATTACGCCCTGTTCTATGGCGTGTGTGATTTGTTAGATCGTGCATGGCACCAACTTGCCGACATTTTCCTTTGACAAGCGGCCCAGAATGACGCATATTGTCGGCATGTCATGTGAGAATGCCGACAAAACGCATCGAAATAAACGGACCAAACCCCTCGACCTTCTGTGCGCCGCCGGAATGACTGGGTTCTTCCGCGCCGGCCAGCTCGAGGCGGCTGGTTTGACACGCAATCATCTCCCGGCCCTTCTTCGCTCCGGATTGGTCGAACGCGTGTCCCGGGGCATTTACCGGCTTAGCGATTCTGAGCCGACAGAGAACTATTCCCTCGCCATGGCCTGCACACGTGTACCGAACAGCATCGTCTGCCTGCTCTCGGCGCTGCGCGTCCATGGCATCGGGACCCAGGTGCCGGCCGAGGTCTGGCTCGCCATTCCGCACAAGGCCCGCCGGCCGTGTCTGAGGGAACTCCGACTGCGCATCGTACGGTTCAGCGGTCCGGCATGGACTTTCGGGATACAGAAGACGGAGTTCGAGGGCGTGCCATCGCGCATCACCTCGCCCGCTCGCACCATCGCCGACTGCTTCCGCTTCGAGCGACTCGTAGGGCCCGAAGCCGCGATGGAGGCATTCCTGGATGCGCTGCGCCGGCGCAAGGTGACGGTTGCGGAGCTGTCGCACGCGGCGGAGGTCCTGCCGTCGCGTCGCCTGAACGCAGCACTGGACGTGGGTGTGATATGAGCCCTGACATATCGGCTTCGATCCGATCCCACCTCTTGAACCGAGCGAAAGCGAAAAGCGAAGAGTTCGAGCTCACGCTTACCCGCTTCGCCGCCGAGCGCCTGCTCTACCGCCTCGGCGCCTCCGCAGCTCGGGATCGCTGCCTCCTGAAGGGGGCAAGCCTGCTAGCCGTCTGGCTCCCCGATCCCTATCGCGCCACCCGGGACGTGGATGTTCTCGCCTCAGGCACCACAGACGACGAGTCTATCCGGTCCCTCGTCGCAGAGATCTGCGCCGTGCATTGTTCCGAGGATGGTCTGCGCTTCGATCTTTCCGAACTGGTCGTCGAGACGATCCGACCGGAGGAAGAGTACTCCGGCAAACGGGCTCGTTTCCGCGCATTCCTCGGCAAGGCGCGCATCGCGGTACAACTGGACATCGGCGTCGGTGATGCCGTGGTAATCGACCCGGAGGAGATCACGTATCCGACAATGCTGGCATCGCTGCCTGCTCCCCGGTTACTGGCCTATCCACGCGAGTTGACGGTGGCGGAGAAGTTCGAGACAATGGTCAAACTCGACACCCGGAATAGCCGGATGAAGGATTTCCACGATATCTGGGCGCTTGCCGGTGCATTCACGTTCGCCGGGCCGGCACTGCAACGCGCAGTGGCCGCCTGCTTTTCGCGCCGAGAGACGGCCTGGACGGACGAAGCGCCTCGCGTCCTCACTCCGGCCTTCTACCAGATGATCGAAACCGCGACACGCTGGCGTAACTACCGTGCGGCCAGCGCAGTGCTTGTGCCGCCGCCCGCGCGGTTCGATGAAATCGGTGAACGCATCATTCGGTTCCTCGGTCCAGTCAGAGACGCTATTTTAGAAGGCGAATTACTAGAGAAAGTTTGGCCTTGCGGAGGTCCTTGGAACCTGCGGGTGGTGGCCGGGGAGTCCTTGCCGTAAGTGCCGGACGAGGTACGCTTCGCGGAATCCGTTCATTCGGTGACCGTCACTTGTTGGTGAATGAATCCCCACTACGGCCCAAGATCGGCATGGCGGGAGAGGCACATCCTGGGTGAGGGGTGATCTTCCCGGAACCGTGTTTGACCGGCATCGCCCCACAGAAGTCTCCCCCTTTTATCGACAAATAGAAGCATGCCGGTCTTGGATGACGGCAAGCGAAATTGAACCGGTTTCAAAACTCGATAACACCATTTTTCTCTGTGTGCTCCGGAAGGGATGGGTTCTCCGTCATCGGCCCTGCCGGCGCGGTTTCGCCTCTCTCGCCGATTGTATCCCTGGATCCCTCCGGTAAAATCGCCTCTTCCAGGGGCTGCCCCGCATAGCGGTCCAGGAAGTGGGGGGCGACGGGGTCATAGAAGGTCCGGGGGATGACGCCCTCGGAGATCCCGTGGCCGGAGACCTTGACGACGCAGTGGAAGTCCGGCTGGTTGATGAACTCCGACGGCAGGATGAGCTTCTCGGTCTTGTCCTGGTCCGTGAAGGACTTCCGGTCCCCCGACTCCCGGGGGCTCATCTGCCGGGACCCCATCACCTTGATCACCTCCCGTTCCCCGATGCTCTGGCTCAGGAAATCCGCGGTGTCGGGGTCGTTCAGCCGCAGGATGAAGTTCGTGTTGAAGTTGTTGTAGAAGGTCCGCCGGTTGGCCCGGCCGTAGATGTCCTCGATGCGCCCCAGGTCCTGGTTGGCCACCAGGAGGCACCCGCCCTTGGAACGGGCCACCGTCAGCAGGTCGAACAGCACGGAGATCTGGTCCAGGCTCCCGATCTCGTCGATGCAGAACCATATCCGGCGGTTTTCTTTCCGGTCGGTGTCGGGCAGGGAGAGGGTCTCGCGGATCATGACGTCGAAGGCGAAGGTCATCAGGGGCCGGAAGATCGAGGCGTAATTCTTGATATTGAGGAGGAAAAGGTTCCGACCCCGGGAGGACGTGATGAAGTCTCTGAAGGAGAAGGTCCCGTCCAGGCCCGAGAGGTAGCGGAAGAAGGAGATCTTCTCGGTGAGCACGGAGATCACCGAGGCCCCGGGCCCCTTGTTCTGGGTGTCGATGTGCTTGAGGGCCATGCGGTGGTGGAGCGGGAGCGCCTGGAGCTGGTGCGTGATGTCCGGCAGGTCCTGGCAGAAGAAGTCCCAGATGTCGGCGTTGGCGCGTTTGCCGGAGAGGTGGAGGAAGCGAAGCCCGGCGACGAAGACGTCCTTGGCGGCGTTGAGCCAGAAGGGGTCGGCCACCGCCTCCTTGGGCGGGGTGAAGACGATCTTGGCGTACACGTCGAAGTCGGCGTCGGAGCGGATCTCGTTGAAGAAGGACCACCGGAAAACGGAAACGAAGGTTGCCTCGAACGCCGCTATCCTTCTTCCCAGGTAACGGTCCAGGCCCTGACGGTACTCCGAAACGGGAACGGTGGTCTTCCCCGGGAAGAACCCCCTCACTTCGGCGTGGGGTGTGACCCGGGACTCCCGCCCGAAGAGGACGAAGGACGGCAGGTAGTATTTCCAGAGCACGCTGAAGGGGAGCGCTTTGGTCAACCCCGGCCGAACCTGGAAGGTGAATTGCTCCCGGTAGGCACTGCGGGCGACCAGCGCCACGAGGGTCACCTGGATCACGAGGCAGACCAGCAGGGCGAGCACCCCCATCTTGACCCACATCTTGACGTCGGCCACCCTCGCGCCGTCGTCCGTGTAGAGGGTCACCGCGTGACGGGCCCGGGAGATGTCCACGTAGAAGGCGTTGCGGCTGTTCACCCCGCCTTGGCGGGTGTCCAGGTGCACCAGCGCCCGGTCGGCGGTAATCCCCTGTGCCTTGTGCACCGTCAGGGCGTAGCCATGATCCAGGTGGTCGTAGCGGCCCAGGTCCACCGTCAGCAGCCGGCGCCCCGCCTGGACGGTCATCCGCTCTTCCCCCACCACGCGGACGGTTGCCACCTGCCCGTTCTTCACCCCCAGCTCCCGGTCGTTCTTCAGGAAGATCACCCGGTCCCCCGGCGCGAACTCCCGGGCGCCCTGGGAGGTCCGGTACTCTCGGTCGCCTTCCAGCTCGCCCCGGGCCTTGAGGTTTAACCTCACCCGCTCGTTGATCTCCCGCCGGTCCGCGTTGGTCCCCGTGACGATCACCGTCTCCCGGCGCTCCGGGCGGGCGAGCGCGGCATAGTCGCCCGCGACGCGGCCGAGCCGCTGCCCGCGCTCCTCCACCTGGACCACATTCCCCCGAGCCGCTCGAGCGCCTTCGACACGTCCCCCTGCACCGTCTCCCGGACCGCTTCCCGCAGCTCCGGGTCTTTCTGGCGCTGGATGTCCCTCATCTCGCCCTCGATGCCGGCGTTGGGTTTGTCGAGGAAAATTGGCGAGTCGGTCGATGCCGTAAAAGATCCTCAGGCGGAGACCTGCACGAAATCGAATCCGTTGACTGGAGACGATTTCCGTATGGTCGATGAGAGGATGAGTTCGATTCCTTTATCTCACGCGAATCGTGACGGGAATAGCTGTCCCCACCTTCACCGCTACTGGCGTGTAGATGTCGATATCCAATTCTTGAGTATTGATGGAGATAAGCAAGGCGTATCGTGTGCGATAACTGACCTTGCCCAGGTGATGCCGCTCCCTCCACCAGCCCACAGCCGGGTACACGCAGATCAGGTTGGATTGAGCAAGATCGGCCGCCCACCCGCGCCAGATGTCGGAGTGAATGGAGCCGACATTCCGGGTATTTTCTCCGATCAACCAGCGATCCTGCGGCCCCTCGGTATCAGGTGACGCTCCATCTTCTCTTGCGCGACGGTTGATCCGCCGGATGAACTCTTCTTCCGTCTCCATCGGCCCATTCACCGCAAAGCGGAGCACATGAGAAGCGTATCGATACCGGTCGCGCCATCCCACCTCCCCCGGCCCGGGCTCGATGAAATAGGAGAGGGTCACCCGCATGCTGACCGGTGTTTCGCCCAGGTCGGCAAGCACTTCCGAAGGCCATGGCAACCGATAGAAATGCATGTCTTTCGTTACGCGCTGGCCGTCTCGCTCTTCGAAGGGTTGAAGCTCCGCTTGCGCCACCAGGGTCAGCGAATGTGCCGCGCAATGGAGTGCCCGATCCAGATTTGGCACCCCATAGCCCTACAACGTCACTTGCGATAATTTGTCCAAGGTTTTCTTCCGATGCGAAAGGTATGAACGGTGGTTTCGCACCTGCACCCATTGAACCCAACGGAGTATCGTCCTGCATGTCCATTTCCTG